>DATAQX010000035.1:0-3239 GCA_036264455.1 Silvibacterium sp.
GAGCAGCGCCTCAAATCCGGTCATCCCGTCGCCCAGATCAAGAAATTCCATGGTGTGGTTGTGATAGCCGAACTGAAGCCCTGTCGCTTTCAGCTTCTTGCCCAGCCGGTTGAACTGATCCGTGTTCCACTTCCAGTCATCAAGCGGAAGTCCGTGCTGCATGCCCTGCCATGCTCCGTGCGCAAAGCGGGAAGGGTCAGCCACATACGGCGCGGAGCAGATGATGTATTGAAGACCCAGAGTCTTGGCATAATCGATCGTCGCATCCTCCGCTTTGAGCAGGTCGGCAAGAGAGTAATGCGCACTGACGCAATTCAAGCCGGCATTCGCCATCAGCTGCTTCACATCGGCAGCGCTATGACCGTAGAAGCCGGCAGCCTCGACCTCCCGGTAGCCGATGTTCGCCACCTGCTGCAAAGTGCCGGTGTAATCCTGCGCAAGCGCCTGGCGCACGCTGTAAAGCTGGAGTCCAGCGGGCAGATTGAGTGGAGCGCCCAGGAGACGCCTGGATTGAAAGAGTGCGAAGGCCGCAGCCGTCGATCCGCCAGCTATGAATATTCTTCTTGAAATCGATCTCATGGAACCGCTCCCGCGATTAATTGGTTGATGCAAACAGTCTTAAGCATAAACATTTTTTCGCAATGAACGTCTTGTGTGCGGATGCCATGGATTTTTTCGCATTGATGGCCCAGGTTTCGCGTATCGGTCTGGGCGTGGGCCATTGGCGGATGCCATGCAGGCGATCGAGGCAATTGTCAGGGAAATCGATGATCGATCCAGTCGGGCCGGAATATCTGAACGCCTGGAGTCAGAGGACGCAAAAAAAGAGCCCGCGCCGGAGCGTTCCGACGCGGGCTTCGTGACGAGTGTTGCTCTACTGGCCGCTGACCGCAGCCACTGAGCTGCCCGCATCGTGGTGTTTTGCGGGAGCGTCCAGTACGGAGGTGATGCGCGTGCCGAGCTGGATTGAGTGCAGCTCGTGGGTATAGCCCGCGTCATCAAATGTCATGTGAAGAACCGGCGATGCCGGATCGCCATCTGCTGGCGATACCGCCCACGTGATCGACTGCTTGGTGTTTGAAACGCTGTTCAAGGTGAGCACATTCTCGTGTGAGTCGAGGCTGACGGCATAACTGCCGGCTGGGAACGCCTGGCCGTGGGTCTCAAAATTGAAAGGAACGTTAACCACCGCTCTATCCGCCGCGAAGGCTGCAGTCGCGCAGAAGGCGGCAGCAGTAAGAACAAAAGAACGAAGTATGAATCGCATGGGTGTTTTTCTCCTTACAGGAAAGGACACTAGCGATTCATACAAAGACCTGTCGTTAAATCCGCGTCTAATAGTTGTCAAATTTGCGGGGCAATTTTTGACATGTGCTCACTGCTCAAGTGCCGCGTGCGGCCAGTCATCAGTCCAGGTGATGGTTGAAATTTGCAGAGCCGGCTTACCCGTCTTCGCATCGTAGGCATGAAAGACGATCAGGTCGTTCCCGCCTGGCTGCATCAGGATCGATTGGCCGCCGGGTCCCAGCCAGCGCTGGTTTGCGGTCAGAAGCTCTGAGCCACCGCCTTCAGCCATCGGCTTTCCATCTTTGTCGACATAGAGGCCAGTAACCTGTTTCGCGCGGCCAATCATGGTGCGATATGTACTCTTCGTCCCACGGCAGCAAAGATCCCACGAGACGAAAAGGTAGTAATAAGCACCGTGATGGACGATAAAGGGTGCTTCCACAGCTTCCCAGTCGGGAGGGAGATTCGGCGGCGGAGGCGGAGCATTGTCGGGTTTTGCGCGGGAAGCGAGCGAATAGATTTTTGTATTCTTCGTGTCCAGCATGCCGGTGCGGTCATCCAGCCGACGCATCTTGATGCCGCTCCAGAAGCTGCCGAAGGCCAGCCATGCGTGTCCCTGGGTGTCGAGGATGAAATTTGGATCGATGGCGTTGAAGTCATCGCTGGCGACAGAACGCAGCACCAGGCCATGATCGATCCATCTGTAGTCGGGACTGGCTGGATCGAGAGTCTTGTTCGTCGCAAGCGCGATGCCCGAAGTATTTTTGCCAAAGAGAGAATAAGCATAGTAAAGGCGATAGACACCTTGTTCGTAGGAGATGTCCGGCGCCCAGAGGTCTTCGGTTCCTGGGCTGTCCTTGTGAATCCAATCCGGAATCCGGTCGAAGACGTGGCTGCAGAGTTTCCAGGCTTTCAAGTCGGTAGAGCAGCGAATCTGGAATTGGCCGCCATCGCTGGCTTTGCCTGTTGCGAAGACGTACCAGATACTTCCGGCTTTAATGATCGAGGGGTCGTGAGTTCCCCAGAAATCGGCGGAAAGGGCAATCGCTTGCGGCTCCTGTGCCAGGGCAAGGCGCGTAACGATAAAACCGCAGAGCAGCAAGAGCAGCACTGCTTGAAGGATTCGCGCGATAGAGATTTTCATGGGATATGTACCGGAAGAAAAAGTTGATCGAGAAATCGTTTTCTTAAATCGCATGAAGAATACATTGATCCAGAGAAAAGTGTCCAAACTGTTCCAACAGATAGGCAGCCCAGCGCTGGCTGGCGCATCAAGAAACTTTCGGCTCATGAAAGGGTGCAAAGCCCAACCGGTGTTTTTTGTTGGCGGAAGAATGTAATATTGGGTTCCACCCGGTTCGGGAATTTAGGGAGGTGTTCATGCGAGAGACGCGGCGACGCTTGCTTGTGACGATGGCAGGCTTTGCGGCCGGAGCAATCGCGGCGCCCTCCACTCTCACGTCCCAGGCGGGCGCGCCGCAGCCCATGCCCTCACCGAATGCGCCCCGTAACCAGAACGTCCCGGCAGGCATGGATAGCCCGGACCTCATCAAGCAAAATAATCAGTCCGGAATTAGCCCGCTGGTATGGACGCAGATCAAATCAGATACGCAGAAGCTGTACCAAATGACCTCGGATTTTCGAGATCACGTGCAGCAGACGAATCTGACCGCCACCCTGCCGCTCCCGCTCATCAAAGAGGCGCATCAGATTGAAAAGCTAGCAAAGCAGATTCAGGAACACATGAAGGGCTAGACGCTCGCTGCTTACTGAGGCTGACTAGCGCCGGGCGTGCCGGTTTCAGTGCTCAAAATCGACGAATTCGCCGCATCATGGGCGCCTCGATAAGACTGATCTCCGCGTTGTGCGCGTTGTTGCTCGGCAAGCGCATTCAGGCGCGCGAACGCAGCTCGCTCCCGATCGGCCTTTTCCGTCTGATTCGCCTTGGCATA
>DATAQX010000293.1:0-10890 GCA_036264455.1 Silvibacterium sp.
CCGCCGCGCTCAAGGAACAGGCGGGCGTAAACAGCGGGAAAACAGTCAGCTAAGAAGCGGTTAGCGAAAAGCGGGGCAGGCCTTTGGTCTGCCCTTTTTGTTTCGGTGGTCAGTTTGAATCCACGGGGCTGATTCGGTGTCCCTGAGAATTAACCTCCAGTTGTCAGCAAGGGAACTACTTCGGTTTGGCGACAATGCGCCCGGAACCTTACGAAGCGAACTGCAATTTCTATGTCTACGGTTTCGATGGCCTGAGCGTATGCCCCGTTTTCGAACTGAGATGTAGCATCGAAGTTGGCCAGTCTTCCATTGACCTATTCATCGATCTTTAAATGCAAAGTAATTGCGGCGTAATAGAAGGTCTCTAGCCTCCCACCTAATGTTCTCGCATTGCCGATTTCATAGCCTTAGCGGGCTGCCTGACGATCTCGGCTCTGAAAATTCCCAACTAGCTTGAACACTTAGCCCTAGTTAAGAATCCATGGAGGGTCCTGTGAGACATCTGCAGAAGAGTTTGATTCTTGGCGTAACTATGCTGTTGATGTTTGGCGTGATGCCGACATCTACAAACGCCCAAATGAGCAAGGTAAAGACGGTTTGGGTCATCCTGATGGAAAACCACAACTGGACAGGTAACAATGCAGGCGCCGCATTTGGCGCCCCGGATATCAAAGGTAATCCCTTAGCTCCGTACATCAACGGAACTCTGCTGCAGACATCGGCACACGCCGAGCAATATTTCAACCCTCCCAACAATCACCCCAGCCAGCCCAATTATCTATGGCTCGAAGCAGGGACCAACTTCGGCGTCCTGGCGGATACACAGCCTGGTCAGCCGCAACTGTTCACAGACCAGCATTTGGTAAAACTTCTCGAGAATGCAGGTATCTCCTGGAGAGCTTATGCAGAGCCCGATTTTGGTAGCCCGGTATTCGACACTTGCCCACTTGATTTCACCTATCTCGATGTTGAACATCTCGCCTTTGTATACTTCAACGATGTCAATAACGGGTTGAATCCACAGTCGGCCGAATGTATCGCGCATGTCAGGCCGTACTACCAACTGGCGACCGATCTCGCCGATCATACTATGGCGCAGTACAACTTCATTACGCCAAATCTGTGCCACGACGGGCATGAGGACGTTTCTCCTTGTGATGCCAACGAACCAGCGGATAATACGTTGCGCTCAGATACCTGGCTTAAGCAGAATGTGCCGCTCATTCTCGAATCACGCGAGTACAAGGAAGGCGGCGCCTTGTTCATCATCTGGGACGAGGCCGAAGACAGCGGGAAATTCAGCGATGGCCCGATCGGGATGTTCATTCTTTCGCCATTTGCCAAGGGCGGCGGTAAGGAGCCTTTCAGCAATGGCATTCACTATGACCATAGCTCCACATTGAAAACGTTGCAGGAAATCTTCCACGTTGAACCGTTGCTGGGCGCCGCGGCGGACCCTGAAACCAAGGATCTCAGCAACATGTTTAAAGGGAACTGCAGAGATAACGAAGACTGCCGGGATGAGTACCGGTAGGTTCTTTCTGTTCTGAAGGCTCTCGTCATGCCAGGGCCGCCTAAGTAGCGATTCGAGTTTCTGGGGTATTTCATCCAGGTCAGAACGAATCGGGAATAACTCGATGAAATGCCCTCAGGAACTAATGTGCGAAAGTTGGCATCGTATGATGGCCTTCACTGTTCGTCTGAGTCGTGCCGAAGGTGGGGCGGGTGTGAACGGCGTTTGCAGGTGTATCACGTTACGCGCCCCAGTTATCGGTGGCTAAAACCAAGTGAGGCACACCGATTTGACGGGTCCAGCTTTTCAGCAATGTTTTCGGGTGACCGCCCACCCGGAAGCAATCCGGATGGGCTAAAAACAGATTTCTCGGACAAGCGCTGTTCTCGATTCTTGGTTCAATGTGACCCACCACCATAGGTCACGTCGCCCCTTGCGTTAAACTCCCGCCATGGACCATCTCTGGACACCGTGGCGCTACGTTTATGTGACCGACTCCGATGCCGATATCCGCAAAGGGGTTCCGAAGGAGCTGGCGGCGTGGACCGGCGATCTGGGGTGTGTCTTCTGCAACATGATCGCGGCGGTGGATTACGCGATCGAGCATGGCATGTCCGTGGATGACGCAGAGCGGGCGGCGGGAGTGGTGGTGCGCGGTAAACAGGTATTTATCTGCCTCAACCGTTATCCCTACAACTCCGGACACATAATGGTGGTACCGTATGAGCACCAGGGTTCGCTCGCTGCGCTTCCTTCGGAGATCGCGCATGAGGTGGTGGATCTCACGCAGCGCACGGAGCGGGTACTGGGCCGCGTGTATAGCCCGGACGGCTTCAACATGGGGTTGAATCTGGGCAAAGCGGCAGGAGCGGGCGTGACTGGGCATCTGCATTTGCATGCGTTACCCCGCTGGTTTGGGGACACGAATTTTATGACCACAGTCGCAGAGACGCGTGTACTGCCGGAGGCTTTGCCAGTGACCTGGCAGCGGCTTCGCGAGGCGTTTGCAGCAAGCGAATAGGCAGCGCAAATTCAGCCCGTGTATTGTGGCTCCAATTCGATCTGGATTCGGTGTAGCATTCTTGGTTCGGCGTAGCCATTTTCCCCATTTTGCATCCAAAGAGAGTAAGAGAACGGCGCGAGAAGACACCAATTCAATGGGACACGAAGCACCCAGGTGTATCATGCCGGGGCGTCGTGCCCTTCAGCCGGTTAAACAGCGCGGAGGGGACATCCATGGCACTGAATCTGAGAGGGAAGGCGCGGTCACGTGCAGCATCGATACCGGACACTGATGAAAAATCGAGGGGTAAACCGGCAGACAGTCGAAGCGCTCCGCTGAGCGTACAGCCGCAGGAGCCCGCAGACGCGTACCTGACCGGTGGAAGCCGGTCTTTGCAGCGGCGGCTGCTGGGGCTGAACATTGAGGGCGGCGCGGCGAAGAAGCATCCAGCATCACCTCCGGGCCAGCATGCGACAGGTTCGTTTGTGGAAGTGAAGTCGGATGACACTCCAAAATCGAAGCGTTAGAAGCAGAAAGAAGAAATAGTCAGGCCGAGTCCCCTCAGGACCACGGTACAGTCTGACTCACTCTTCCCTGCGGTCAATGCCTGTAACAACAGCGTTGGGATCGGATGAGGCAGCAAGCTCTGGCAGCGCGTCTGACTCGTCCGGTTCGTCGAACAGTTCCTGTTCCATGGCCAAATCGAGCATGCCGGTCGGCATCAACTTCGTTGGTTTTATACCCAGATTTTTCAGCATCTCCGCCTGGCGGATAACGTTCCCTTTTCCCTCAGCAAGTTTCTTGTAAGCCTCGTCATAGGCGCCGCGTGCATCGTCGAGTTTCCTGCCCACCTCAGTTAGATCTTTTGCAAAAGCTGCCAGCTTGTCATAGAGTTCACTGCCGCGCCGTACGATGTCCTGCACATTCTTCTTCTGCTGCTCCTGCCTCCACAAATGAGCGACAGTGCGCAGCACAAACAGCAGGGTGCTGGGGCTGACCAGCAGGATGTTCTTGTCCCAGGCCTCCTGCCACAGCTTGCCGTCGCGCGCCAGCGCCAGCATGAAGGCCGGCTCGATGGGCACGAACATGATCACGAAGTCCAGCGAGTTCAGGCTGTAAAGCGACTGATAATTCCGCTGCGAGAGCTCGCGGATATGGTTCCGCACCGAGCCCATGTGCCGCGCTAGGGCTACCTCGCGCAGCGCTTCTTCTGTGCCCTTGCAGTAGTCGTTGTAATCGTTCAGAGAGACCTTGGAATCGATGATCAGGTGGCGCGCCTCCGGCAGATTGAGGATCACATCCGGCTTGGCCCGCGACCCGTCCTCGCGCGTGAAGCTTTCCTGAACGCGATATTCATGGCCCTTCCGCAGCCCGCAGGATTCAAGAATGCTTTCGAGAATGTATTCGCCCCAGGCGCCCTGCGTTGTTGACGAGCCGCGCAACGCGCTGACAAGGTTCGTCGCGTCTTCGGAGAGGCGCTCGTTGAGCGAACGCAGTTGCTCGATCTGGGCCTTCAGCTCCGAGCGTCCGGCGACGCTGTCTTTTTCCAGGCTCTCAACCTTCTGCTGGAACTCACCGAATTTCTCCTTGAGCGGGGAAATGAGGTTCCCGAGATTGGTCTGGTTCTGCTCGGTGAAGCGTTTTGATTTTTCTTCGAGGATGTCCGAGGCCAGCGCTTTGAACTGGTTTGAGAGCTCTTCGCGAGCGGAGGTCAGCAAGGCGAGCTTCTCCTGAAAGGCTGAGCGCTCGGATTCTAACCGGGTTTGCAGCGCGGCGATCTCCGCCTGTTGTTTTGCTGCTTCGTCGCGGAGCAACTCGCGGTGGACCTGCGATTGCCGTAGGGTCTCGGCTGCCTCCAGCGCGTTCTGGCGCAAATGCGAGTTTTCAGTTTCGAGACTGGCAATCTTCTGCCCCTGAGCAGCCAGTTGTTCGGCATGCAGGCGTGTTTCGGTTTCGCGTGTTCGGTTTGCGCGAACAATCCAGAAGATGATTGCGCCCGCGAGAACTAGGACGACAAGCACAATCGCTGTAAGGAGGAGCATGCCTGAAATATACCGCCGGGAAATCCGCCGCGTCGTGCCGGCAGTTGTGGAGGCGGTGTAAATCTCTGAGCAAAAAGGACGCGCCGGGAATTCTGAGCGATTGGGTGACGAGATAATAAATTGCTGATAGGAATTTGCTATGGACGCCAAAATCCATCGCCCGGCATGGAAGACTCTGCTGGCCTTCGCGATTATCTACTTCGTGTGGGGGTCGACGTTCCTCGCGATTCGCGTCGGCGTCCATGAAGTGCCGCCGTTCCTGTTAGCGGCGATGCGGTTTCTGGTGGCGGGGCTCGTTCTTTATGGCTGGATGATGGCGAAGGGCGCACGCTCGCCGGGCGGGCGTCAATGGTCCTCCGTACTCCTGATTGCTCTGCTCATCTTCGTCTTCGATTACGGACTGTTATTCTGGGCCGAGCAACGCGTGCCGTCGGGCGTTGCCGCAGTCATGATGGCGACAATCCCGGTATTCATGGCGCTATCGGAGATCATTCTCCTGCGCACGCAGCGGCTCACTGTCCGGCTTACACTGGCGCTTCTGATCGGGATTTGCGGAGTGGCAGTGCTGGTGAGCCACTCGCTCAACCTCGGCGGAGCGCCGATTGACACGAAGGGCGCCGTGGCGCTTATTTTCGCGTCGATGAGCTGGTCGGTGGCCTCTGCCCTGACGCGCAAGCTGCCGCTGCCGTCATCCAAGATCATGAGCTCGGGAGTGCAGATGCTCGCCGGAGGAGTGCTGCTGGCGGTCGCCGCAGGCATGCTGGGAGAATTTCGCACCTTTCACCCGGCGGCTGTCTCGCGCGGAGCATGGTTTGCGCTTGTCTATCTGATCGTCGCCGGCTCCATCATAGGATTTACCGCTTACCTGTGGCTGCTGCATCATGAATCGCCAACCAAGGTCGGGACCTATGCATATGTGAATCCCGTGGTTGCCGTGCTGCTCGGCTATTTTCTGGGAGGCGAAACGCTTGGCATGCGGACGATCCTGGGGACGCTGTTCGTGCTGATCAGCGTAGTGGTCATTACGACCACGCCGGCCGGCAAACCGGTACCGGTACTCGCAGTCGAAGACGCAAGGTAGCCGCAGGCTTCCATGACCCGGAAATTAACCAGAAGAAAGGGCTTGTGCTTTACACGGTATTGGGTGGTCAGTAGACTTGGAATTTCGGAGCGAGGAAAAGCCAGGCCTCACTAACTGCACCGCCGCAGCCGGGCCGACGCGGTTTTCCGCGCCGAAGAGTTTCAGCACCAACAGATATCAAAGCAGCATCAATTGAGAGGAGATACCGCATGGCAGTGGAAGAGAAAGTAAAGCAGATTATCGTCGAACAGTTGCAGGTGGATGAGGCCGAGGTTACCCCGGGCGCCTCGTTTCAGGAAGACCTGGGTGCCGATTCACTCGACGTCGTTGAACTGGTGATGCAGTTCGAGGAAGCCTTCGACATCGAGATTCCAGACGAAGACGCCGAGAAGATCAAGACGGTCAAGGACGCAATCGACTACATCGAGAAGAACTCGAAGGGCGGCAAATAACCTTGCAACGGCGCGTCGTAGTTACGGGACTCGGGCTGGTTTGCGCAGTGGGAAATACCTCACCCGAAACCTGGGAAAACCTGATTGCGGGCAAGAGCGGTGTCGCGCCCATTACGCAATTCGACACGACCGGCTTCTCCGTAACTTTCGCGGCCGAGGTAAAGAACTTCGATCCTCTGCAGTTCGTGGATAAAAAAGAGTCGCGCAAGATGGCGCGCTTCATTCATCTCGCGCTGGCCGCGACAGATGAAGCAGTCAAATCGTCCGGCCTCACAATCGACGAATCGAATGCTGACCGCTCGGGCGTCTTTATCGGTTCGGGCATCGGTGGATTCGAGGTGATCGAGCGCGAGCACTCGAACCTGCTCACCGGAGGTCCACGCAAGATATCTCCCTTCTTCATTCCAGCCGCTATCGTGAACATGGCGGCCGGGCATGTGAGCATCATGTACGGGGCCAAAGGACCAATCTCGGCGACAGCGACGGCATGCACCACGAGCGCCAACGCCATCGGCGACGCTGCCCGGATCATCCAGCACGGCGATGCCGACGTGATGATCGCTGGCGGCTCGGAAGCAGCGGTCACGCCCATGTCGGTGGGCGGATTCGCGGCTATGCGCGCTCTCTCGACACGCAATGATGCACCGGAGAAGGCCAGCCGCCCCTTTGACAAGGACCGCGACGGATTCGTCGTCGGGGAGGGCGCGGGCATTCTCATTCTCGAAGAACTGGAGCATGCGAAGGCGCGCGGCGCGAAGATCCTGGCCGAGTTGAAGGGTTACGGCATGAGCGCGGACGCGTATCACATGACCGGCATCGCGCCCGAAGGCGAAGGCGCGCAGCGCAGCATGCGCGCGGCCCTGAAAGACGCGGCGATGGAGCCCGGAGAGATAGACTACGTCAACGCGCATGCGACCTCGACGCCGCTCGGCGACGGCAACGAATCGCGGGCTATTGAGCTGGTCTTCGGCGAACACGCGCTGAGCCACAAGCTCAAGGTAAGCTCGTCCAAATCGATGACCGGACATCTACTGGGCGGAGCGGGTGGTCTCGAAGCAGGAATCACGATTCTCGCGCTGCTGAACCAGAAGATTCCGCCGACGATCAATCTTGAAAATATCGACCCGGAGTGCAGGCTGGACTATGTGCCAAACGTCGCGCAGAAGGCGAAGATTGAAGCGGCGCTCTCCAATTCATTCGGCTTCGGCGGAATCAACGCGTCGCTGATATTCGGGAGATACAGAGATTAGCAATTAGAAATTAGCGATTAGAAAATGAAGAGGCGCAGCCATCGGCTGTGCCTCTTCATTTTTGGCAAGTCTTGATCAGGACGCAGCGGCGAATCCAACCCCCACCAGCACCAGGACCAGCCACCAGCCGACAACAGCGACCGCCGCCTTGCCGCGCGATACTTTCGCTACGATGGCGACACCGATGGTCGCCAGCACCAGCGCCCAGATCGCGAAGATATCGAGCTGGGTGCAGAACGCCAAGAGCCATTTAGGCGCGTCCGGACTGAGGAAGTATCCGACATTGGTTCCGACGGGATTCTGAATGTTGAAAGAATCCGGCGCAAGCCCCGCAAAGATGGCGATGGTGGCCAGAATGAATTTGACGTTCATCACCAGGCTGGCATACATGTTGACCGCATAGACCTGCGAGTACTTAGACGTTCCGGCAAATCCAAAATTAACCGTCGCCCAAACCAGCAGTGTGGTGATTGCCGTGATAATCAAAACGACGACGGTATAGGCATAAGTAACAATCCCCGTGAATTTCGCGGCGACGGCTTTAGCGTTAGCCGCCTGGTCAGGCGGCATCTGCGCAAAGCGCTCCTCTCCCTTGGGACTCTGGTGCAGGATGTTTTCGTAGACCTTGTCCCATCCGATCTTTTGCTGGACAGCGAACGAAAAGCCGATGCTGACGAGAATCATGATGAGCAGCGGCCCCCAGAAGGTAGCCTTGCGCAGAATATCGGTGAAGGTTTTCGACGGCGCCGTGAAGATATCGACGACGCGCTGCACCTCGGTAAGCGGGGGAACGCTGAGCTCGGGTGTTACTGCTGCGGAATCGGCCATGAAACCTCCGGAGATCGGTTAGCGGCTGCGTTTCTTGTTTGGCGGGATTGTACGGCATTTTCGTGAATCCTGCGCCCATCCATCAGGCAAGGTGTGGAGTAGCGTGCTGCATAGACTTCCGAATCTCCCGGAAAGCCTGCCATGCATTGATAGCGAGAGCGATAACCAGGCCGACCGGCAAAACGGCGATCGCGATCGTAAGGGCCAGGTTGACGGCCGAGGCCACATCCACCCCTTGTGGGCTCGCAGGCAGCACATAGATCTGCGTGTGCCGCAGGACATTGACGATCCATGCGGTAAGCAGGATTGTGGCCAGCTTGAACGTCGGCGGAAACCAGGTGAGCTGAGGGCGCAGAAGAATAACCACCTGTTCGAAGATCGAGGCGATAGCGAGCACAATGATCGCCCAGTAAACGCTCTGCCATACGGGCGCGGCCTTTACGAGGAACGCAGCCGGACCGATGATCAGGAACGGGAATTGCGGAACGGCCAGCACCCACAGGAGCCCGAAGATCCCGAAAACAATACCGCCGATGGCGCCGCAGCGGCGCTTTGTCGTTGCCTCAATCTTAACTTTGGGGAGCTTGCGCGGGTCCCAGTCGCTTAGATAGGGTGATTGCACCGACACGCGATCGATCATCGCAAAAACCAGCGTGATGATGCCGAATTGCGTGAAGACGACGGTCCACAGCGTTCCGATAGACCCCGGCCCCACGCGATGGAAGAGCAACATGCCGAGCCACACCACCAGCCACGGCACAACGTAGCAGAGGGCCGCAATCTTCAGGACCAGCACGTAAATCGGGAAGAGTGCCGGCCCGATCAGGCCTCGCTGAGGCAGGAATTGTCCCGCAACAAAGACCGGACGGCCTCGCTGCTTGAGCATATCGGCAACTTCGGACTCAGTCAGTGCGCGCCCCAGTTTTGACTCGCGGTCTTCGAGCTGGGAGCGCAGGTCTTCGGAGATCTCTGCCAGGATATCCCGCTTGCTGCTGGACGGGAGCCAGAAGCCGATGGCCTGCAGGTAGCGATCAATTAAGTCGGTTGATGGTCGTGTCATTGCAGTTGTTCCTTAGGTTGTGACAATGTTTCTCCGTCCACCGCCGCGTCTGGCGCCGGGACGGATGAGGTTGAGAGGCCGGGAGCCATGATCCGGTCGATCGCAGCGTTCATGGCTTCGTGCTCATTCAAAAGCTGGTAAAGGACAATCTCGCCCTGCGGTGAGAGCCGGTAGAAGCGCTTGTTCCGCTTGTCCTCCTCGCGCCAGTGGCTGACCAGCAGCCCCTGGGTTTCGAGGCGGCGCAGCAGCGGATAGAGGGTATTCTCGTCAATTGCCAGCCCGTGACCCTCAAGCGCCTTGCGCAGGGCATATCCGTAATGTTCCGTCCGCAGCTGGGCCAGGACGGCGAGGATAAGGCTGCCGCGGCGTAGCTCAAGACGAAGGTTTTCAAAGATTTCGGTATCCATGTTCGTCGCACACTGTGTAACAAACAGTATGTGAGATACACCGTATGCGGTGCGGGTAGATTTGTCAAGAGGATTTTTGAGATTTTTTTCAGCTATGCGGACTCAATGCTTTCCGCTGGCGAACCTGGATGGCTACTTTTCTTTTGCGCCGGGGTTCAGTAACCTCAAGAAGCTCTGGACAGCTTCTCCGCGGTCCACCTGATGCGTCATTTTTTGTCTGTCTTCGTTCTCGCGCTCGCTTCGAGCCTAGCCTCGCCTGCCGCAACGGTTTCGCACAGTCAGAGTGCGGCTCATCCGCGCAAGTACACCTTCCAGCCAGCCACTTATCACGGTCATCCCGCCGGGCATAGCCATCGAGCGAAACACGCAGCGGGGCATCGCGCGCGGACTGAACAAGCTGTGAAAGTTCCCGTTCACGGATCGCGGAGGCACGAAGCCGCGTTAGCAACCGAGCCTACAAACGTGCGCGCCACCATTCCGCCTGTTCAGATGCAGAGCGCGCGCCTGATCCCACCCATGGTGGGGTCGCATGAATCACTGGTGAGGCAGAATGAGCGGACGGAAGCCGACGGCATCGAACGCATTGAGGACGACTCCCAGTTGAACCAGCTGCGACGGGAGAAAGCCCTGGTCGCTGTGCCGGTGAGTGCCTCCTTGCGCATCAATGAGGGGCTACCGGTGAATCGGCGCTATTGCCGCCCATGGACAGCGAGATTTCTGACCGACCTGGCGCGGGCGCACTATGCCCGCTTCCATCGTTACCTGCAGGTAAACTCGGCGGTACGGACTGTCGAGTATCAGCGGCAGTTGGTCGAAGTGAATGGCAATGCCGCTCCAGCCGATGGCGATATTGCCTCGCCGCACTTGAGCGGAGCGACGATCGACATCGCGAAAAAGGGCCTCTCGATTTCGGAAGTCGCCTGGATGCGCGGCTACTTGCTGCCATTGCAAGCGGTGGGCAAGCTCGACGTTGAGGAAGAGTTCTACCAGTCATGCTTCCACATCACGGTGTACAAATCGTACGCACCGCCGGCGAAGCCGAAGACTCCTGTACGGCACTCGTCGGCAACGCTGCTGGCGTCTAGAGTGCGGTAAGCGAGCGGATAGCAGTCCCTTATCGCTAAGTAACAGTTACGATAGCTCTCGTGGTGCAAGTCCCTCCTGAGCTCACTTACTGGACGATCGTAGTCGCAGCCATCCTGGCGTTCGCACCGGTCGTGGCATTCGGATTCTGTGGCGCGTCGTTGATCGGGC
>DATAQX010000043.1:0-14619 GCA_036264455.1 Silvibacterium sp.
ATGCAGAAAACCATCGTGGTTGAAGTTGAGATGCGCAAGGCGCACCCCAAGTACAAGCGCGTGATGAAGACCAACAAGAAGTTCTACGCGCACGATGAGCAGAACACCGCCCGTGTGGGCGATATGGTTCGCATCCGCGAGACGCGTCCGCTGAGCAAGCTGAAGCGCTGGAACCTGGAAGAGATTGTTCGCCGCTCCGCGCTCGCGCAGGCGGAAGCAGTTGCGGCCGCCAACTAAGCGTCGCGAAGAAGAGGATTGAGGAGAGATCGCTATGGCAGTGCAGATGAGATCCATGCTCGAGGTTGCCGATAACTCCGGCGCCCGCAAGCTGCAGATGATTCTTCCACTGGGCGGAGCCAGCGGCAAGAAGGCTGGCCTCGGGGATGTTGTCACGGCCGCGGTGAAGGAAGCTTCGCCGGATGGCCAGGTGAAGAAGGGCAAGGTGGTGAAGGCCGTCATCGTGCGCACCCGCAAAGAGAGCCGTCGCCGCGACGGAACCTACATCCGCTTTGACTCGAATGCCGCCGTGCTGATCAACGAAGCCGGCGAGCCGGTCGGGACGCGCGTTTTCGGGCCGGTTGCCCGCGAGCTGCGCGAAAAGAAATTTTTGAAGATCGTATCGCTCGCTCCCGAAGTTCTTTAGACGGGTCGAGCCGCAGAGGAAAGATTATGAGCTTGAACATACAGCGCAACGACAAGGTTGAAGTCATCTCCGGTGCTTATCGCGGTAAGCAGGGACGCGTGCTGAGCGTGCTGCCGGACCACAATCGCATCCTGGTCGAGCATGTGCGGATGGTGAAGAAGAATGTTCGCCCCAATCCGCAGAAGAACATCAAGGGCGGAATCGCCGAGCAGGAAGCGCCCATTCACGTTTCGAATGTGCTGCTGGTCTGTCCGAACTGCGGCCCAACCCGCATCGGCCACAAGTTTGAAGGCGATCACAAGGTGCGCGTCTGCAAGAAGTGCGGCAATACGCTGGCCGCGAAGACGAAGAGCAAAAAGAAGTAGTTAGTTGTCAGTCCCCAGTTCTAAGTGACCTTGTAACTGAGGACTGATAACTAATAACTAAAATGAGCACACTCCGTAACGGTATACGGCGAAAGCCACTCCGAGCCCGGAGAGAAAGAGCAGAAGAACAATGGCTGCAAGACTGAAAGAGAAGTATCACAAGGAAATCAAGCCGGCGCTGCAGAAGGAGCTGGACCTCGAGAACACGATGGCCGTGCCCCGCCTGGAAAAGATTGTCGTGAACATGGGACTGGGCGAGGCAACGCAGAACTCGAAGATGCTTGATCCGCTGGTGGCCGATCTGGGGGCGATTGTCGGACAGAAGCCGGTGACGACGCGTGCTAAGAAATCCATTGCAGCCTTCAAGGTTCGCGAGGGCATGCCGATCGGCGCAATGGTCACGCTGCGTGGCGACTCGATGTACGAGTTTCTCGACCGCCTGATTTCAATTGCCCTGCCCCGCGTGCGCGACTTTCGCGGAGTCTCGACGAAGAGCTTCGACGGGCGCGGCAACTATACGCTTGGCATCCGCGATCAGCTGATCTTTCCGGAGATCGATTACTCGAAGGTCGACAAGCTGAAGGGCATGAACATCACGATTGTGACCACGGCCCAGGACGACAACTCGGCGCGCGCTCTGCTCAGGCAGTTCGGCATGCCTTTCCGCACGGCTGCATAACGGTATCGAGATTAAGGACTGAACAAGATATGGCAACTACTGCAAAACGAGTCAAGGACGCCCGCAAGCCCAAGTTCAAGAGCCGGCAGCACAACCGCTGCAAGCTCTGCGGACGGCCCCGCGCCTACCTGCGCAAATTCGGCATTTGCCGCCTGTGCTTCCGCCAGCTGGCGCTCAAGGGAGAGATCCCCGGCGTCGTCAAGTCGAGCTGGTAGGACTGCGCGTCCGGCGATACGCGCCCAGATGGGGCGCAACAACAAGTTTGATCCGAGGCGAAGGCCGGAGATCTTAGACATTCCCGCAGGTTCTCTACTGCATAAGTAGAGCGAACGGGGGATGAAGGAGAAACGATGAGTTTGACCGATCCAGTAGCAGATTTTCTGACCCGCATTCGCAATTCGATTCGTGCGCGTCACCAGAAGCTGGATGTTCCGGCCTCGAAGCTGAAGACGGAGATTGCCCGCATCCTGAAGGAAGAGGGCTACATCGCGAACTACAAGCCGACCGAGGAGAATGGCCGCACCATTCTTCGCGTGTACCTAAAGTACGGCGCGAACAACGAAGCCGCCATTCGCGACCTCTCCCGTATTTCCCGTCCCGGCTGCCGCGTTTATGTCGGCCGCGATGAGATCAAGCGCGTGCAGGGCGGATTGGGCATCAGCATCCTCACCACGCCGCGTGGCGTGATGACCGGACGCCAGGCGCGCCGCGAAGGACTGGGCGGCGAGATTCTCTGCGAAGTCTGGTAGTGCTTCGCGCACGGCGAAACGCGCGCTGAAGCGCGCCGTTCTAGCCGGTGCAGAGAGTAGTGGCCATGCCGTTGGCATGGATTTGAGATTGGTAAGACGGCGAGTAAGATTCGCCGGGGCTGCAGTGGAACGCTGACAAGCGGGACTCGCAAGCCAGAGAAGGATTCATAGCATGTCGCGTATTGGAAAGAAACCGATTCCGTTGCCGACCGGTGTGAAGTACACGGTCAACGGCAACACGATTGTCGTCGAAGGCCCCAAGGGCAAGGTGGAGCAGGCAATCCCCGCCGGCATCAAGCTCGAGACCAAGGATGGCTTTGTGCATGCGGTTCGCGAGAATGATTCGCAGGCTGCAGTGCATGGCCTCACTCGCGCACTGGTATTCAATGCCATCGAGGGCGTTACCAAGGGCTGGTCGAAGGATCTCGACATCGTCGGCATCGGCTATCGTGCCGAGCTGAAGGGCAAGAACACTGTTGTGTTCACTCTCGGTTATTCGCACCAGATCGAGTTTCCTCTGCCTACCGGCATCACCGCAGTGGTCGATCCCAAGCAGACCCGTATCACCATCTCCGGCATCGATCGGCAGAAGGTCGGACAGGTCGCGGCTGATATGCGCTCGCTACGCAAGCCCGATCCGTACAAGAACAAGGGCGTGCGCTATGCGGACGAGAAGCTGAAGAAGAAGGTTGGCAAGACCGGAGCGAAGTAAAACAGGGATTAGGGATTAGCCATTAGGGATTAGAAAGAAACGCTGATGGCTAATCACTAATCGCTAATCCTGATGTTGAAACCGAACGGGGTCGCAGGGCGGCTCCGCTATTAGGAAGGAAGAAAAATGATTGAGCAGAGAAAAAGAAATGAAATTCGCCAGCGGGTGCATAGGCGTATTCGCGCGAAGATGCAGGGCACGGCTGAGCGTCCACGACTGAACGTCTATCGCTCGCTCAACCACATCTACGTACAGGTGATTGACGACTCGCAGGGTGTGACTCTGGTTTCGGCCTCGACCGCTGCCGCCAAGATCAAGACCGGCGGCAACGTGGCAGCGGCCAAGGAGATCGGCAAACTGGTCGCCGAGCGCGCGCAAGAAAAGGGAATCAAGAAGGTCGTTTTCGATCGCGGCGGGTATCTCTATCACGGCCGTATCAAGGCGTTGGCGGATGCCGCTCGTGAAGCGGGTCTCGAGTTCTAAAGTTTGAAGTTCTAGGGCACCATCAGGGCGCGGCAGGCGTCGCCCGAAAGGAATCAGGAAGCAAATGGCAACAATGAAGAAAAAACTCGATGCCGGTCAGTACAACCTGAAAGATCAGGTTGTCTCCATCAACCGCGTCACCAAGGTCGTCAAGGGCGGCAAGAATATGTCATTCGCCGCGCTGGTTGTGGTTGGCGATCCGGGCGCCGGCGTGGTTGGCTTCGGCTCGGGCAAGGCAAAGGAAGTGCCGCAGGCAATCCGCAAGGGCATTGAGTCGGCGAAGAAGAATCTTGTTCGCATCAACCTCACGGAGACTACTATTCCGCACCAGGTGCTGGGCCGCTTTGGCTCGGGCCAGGTGATGTTGAAGCCGGCTCCGGAAGGTACGGGCGTGATCGCCGGTGGCGCGGTGCGCGCGGTGATGACCTCAGCCGGCGTGCAGAATGTGCTCACCAAGAGCCTCGGCTCGGCCAACCCGCATAACGTGATCAAGGCAACATTTGATGCGCTGGTGCAGTTGCGCGATCGCGCGGAAGTAGCTGCTGTGCGCGGCAAACAACTTCAGGAGCTATAGTCATGGCAGAAAATCAGGCAGTTATCAAGATTCAGTACTTCCGGTCGATGATCCAGGCGCCGGTAAAGCACAAGAAGGTCGTCAAGGGCCTGGGCTTTACACGGTTGAACCAGGTAGTCGAGCGCGAAGATACCCCATCGATTCGCGGCATGGTGAAGACGATTCCTCACCTTGTGCGAATCGTGGACTAGCCGTCCAGGCACACGCGCCTTCGGCGCAAAAACTAATGCGAGTCGGTGAACGGAGACTTTACCGGCGTTGAGCGAGGAAATCATGAATTTATCGAATTTAAGAGCACCGAAGAGCGCCAACCGCGGCAAAAAGCGGGTTGGACGCGGCATGGGCTCCGGTCACGGCAAGACTTCGGCCCGGGGACACAAGGGACAGCGCTCCCGTTCGGGTTCGAGCATGATGCGCGGCTTCGAGGGCGGCCAGATGCCGCTGCACCGCCGCCTGCCCAAGCGCGGATTCACCAACATCTTCCGCACCGAATACACAGTGTTGAACCTGGACCGCCTGGCCGAGCTGGGCGAGACCGAACTGACGCTCGAAGCGTTTGTGGCGAAGGGCTTTCTCAGGAAGCGCAATGAGCTGCTCAAGATCCTCGGCAATGGCGAGATCAATGTAGCGTTGACTGTGCACGCGCACAAGTTTTCAAAGGCCGCGCAGGAGAAGATCGAGAAAGCTGGCGGCAAGACAGTTTTGATTGGTTAACGCTTTTCGCGAATGCTTTGCCGGGCGCCAGACACCAGGCAAGCATTATGATTGGAAGTACCACCCATGTTTGAGAAATTCGCGAATATCTTCCGCATTCCCGACCTGCGCAAGCGTGTTTTGTTCACGATGGCCATGCTGGCCATTTATCGGTTGGGGGGCCACATTCCCACGCCCGGTGTCAATACTACGGCGCTCGAACAGTTCTTCAACTCGCAGAGCGGCTCGTCGCTCGGTCTCGTCGATATGTTCAGCGGCGGGAACCTGCGCCGTCTCACCGTTTTCGCGCTGGGCATCATGCCGTACATCACGGCGTCGATTATCTTTCAGCTGCTGACCGTGGTATACGAGCCCCTGGCTCGCCTTCAGAAGGAAGGCGAACTGGGCCGCCGCAAGATCACCCAGT
This sequence comes from Silvibacterium sp., assembly GCA_036264455.1. Classification (GTDB taxonomy): domain Bacteria; phylum Acidobacteriota; class Terriglobia; order Terriglobales; family Acidobacteriaceae; genus Silvibacterium. Next base: position 5,326 of record DATAQX010000043.1, read on the forward strand.
GGACTCGTTACCTCACCATTGTTCTGGGTGTCGTTCAGTCCATGACGATTGCCATCGCGCTTTCGCATGCCTCAGGAGGCATGGTTCTGAACCCGGGACCGCAATTCATCATCATGACGGTCCTTACCCTGACCGCCGGCACTGCGTTCATCATGTGGCTTGGGGAACAGATCACCGATCGTGGCATCGGCAATGGTATGAGTTTGCTCATCTTCGCCGGCATCGTAGTTGGTTTGCCCCGCGCGATCGTGGAGCTGGTGAACACGGCACGGACGGCCAAGTTCGGCGCTTTCACTGTCCCGGCGCTCATCCTGCTTGTTATCTGCATGATTGCGGTGGTCGCTTTTATCGTCTTCGTGGAGCGTAGCGAGCGTCGTATTCCCGTGCAATACGCAAAGCGGATTGTGGGGCGTCGCCTGATGGGTGGACAATCGACTCACCTTCCCCTGAGGGTTAATTCCGGCGGCGTGATGCCGGTTATCTTCGCGGCCTCCGTGCTTTCGGCCCCACTGCTCTTCTCGCAGGCGGCCATTGTTCGGAACAGTGCCGGTCTCACCCGCATCTTCGAAGCGCTGCGTCCCGGTGAACCGCTGTACGAGCTGATTTATATGGCGGCGATCATCTTTTTCGCCTACTTCTATATTTCGATTGTCTTTCGCCCCGACGATATTGCCGATAACATGCGCAAGTATGGCGGCTTTATTCCCGGTATTCGCCCCGGCAAGCGCACTTCGGATTTCATCAACGACATCCTGACGCGCATCACGCTGGTTGGCGCTCTGTACCTGATCATCATCGTCACTATTCCCCAGCTGCTGATAAGCGGCATCCATTTCAACCACATTCCGGTCGTTGGGGGATTCTTCGAGCATCTGCCGCTCTGGGTGACTAACGGCCTGGGCTTCAATTTCTACTTCGGCGGTACCTCCCTGCTGATTGTGGTGGGTGTGGCCATGGACACTGCCAACCAGGTTGAATCGCAGCTCATCATGCGCCACTATGAAGGCTTCTCGCCTCGCAGCGGACGCATCCGCGGAAGGCGGGCCTGGTAAAGTGGCCTTGTCTGCCGTCGCCGCACATCCGGGGAGCCAGGAGGCTAAGAAATTCGCTCCTGGCCCCATTCTTTTGCTTGGAGCGCCGGGTGTCGGCAAGGGCACTCAGGCAAAAGAACTAGTAGCTGCCTGGGGTGTTCCGCAGATCTCGACGGGCGACCTGCTGCGCGGTAACGTCAGCCGGGGCACAGCTCTCGGGGAGCAGGCCAGGAAAATCATGGATCGAGGCGAGCTGGTCTCCGACGATCTGGTGAACCAGATGGTCGCCGAGAGGCTGAAGGAGCCGGATACCGGCGCCGGGTATATTCTTGACGGATTTCCACGCACGCTTGGTCAGGCCGACTGGCTGGATCAGCATCTTGCGGCGAACCCGACCTCTTTGCCGGTGATTGCTGTCAGCATCGAAGTCAGTTATAATCAATTACTGCGTCGTATTACCGGCCGGCGCATCTGTCCTGTCTGCAAGAGCAGCTATAACATTTACTTGCAGTCACCCAAGGTCGATGAGTTGTGCGACCTTGACGGTACGCCCCTGACGCGGCGATCCGACGATACGGAAGAGGTTTTCGAGGAGCGGATGCGGGCTTATAACTCGCTCACTGCTCCGGTCGTGGAGCATTATCGCGCGCTGTGCCGCTTTGAGCAGGTGAACGGGGAGCAGTCGGTGAGCGCGGTAACGGCCGAAGTGGTACAGGCTGTTCTGCGCTTGAGGAGCTAGCGGTCGCATGGCAATTATGATCAAGACGCCGCAGGAAATCGAGAAGATGCGGCGCAGCGGCCAGGTGGTTCGCGAGGTGCTTGAGCGTGTCCGGGAACTTGTGAAGCCTGGGGCGTCGACGCAAGATCTCGAGAACGCGGCCGTCGACAAGATGAAGGAGCTGGGTGCGAAACCGGCATTCAAGGGCTACCGTGGATACCCTTGCGTGCTGTGCACTTCGGTGAATGAAGAAGTGGTTCACGGGATTCCGTCCGCAAGCCGGGTGCTTCGCGACGGAGATATAGTTTCGATTGACACGGGCGTGATCATCGACGGGTACTACGGCGATTCGGCGATCACGGTGGCAGTGGGTGAGAAGGTTGCTCCGCGCATCCAGCGCCTGCTGGCGGTAACGCAGGCCTCGCTCGAAAGCGGTATTCGGGAAGTTAAGCCCGGAGCGACGCTGGGCGATGTGGGAGCCGCGGTACAGGAAGTGGTTGAGGCCGGGGGCTTCAGCGTGGTCCGCGATTTTGTAGGTCACGGAATTGGCACGCGCCTGCACGAGGACCCGCAGGTTCCGAATTACGGCCGCCGTGGTCAGGGCCAGAAGTTGCGCGAAGGCATGGTAATCGCGATTGAGCCCATGGTGAACGCCGGCAAGCCGGATGTACAGGTGTTGAGCGATGGCTGGACGGCGGTCACGCAGGATGGAAGTTTGAGTGCGCACTTCGAGCATACGGTAGCGGTGACCGCTGAAGGCGCAGTGATTTTGACGCAGTAAGTCGCTTGAAAGCAGGGCTGGCCGAAGGGCCGGCGGAATCGGGATAAGGTTTGTCGAAGGAAGACGCGATTGAAGTGATGGCAACGGTCGTCGAGACGTTGCCCAACGCCATGTTCAAGGTAGAGCTCGAAAACAAGCACCAGGCTCTGGCGCATGTTTCGGGCCGCATGCGGAAGAACTTCATCCGCATTCTTCCTGGTGATCGCGTGGCGGTAGAGCTTAGCCCGTACGATCTCACACGCGGGCGGATCGTCTACCGCTATAAGTAAGTTCATGAGTTATCAGTCGTCAGTCCCCAGTGAAAATGGCAGCTGACAACTAAATAACTGACAACTGGAGACTGTAATGAAGGTTCGTGCATCGGTAAAGAAGATTTGTGACAAGTGCAAGGTCATCCACCGCCGTGGGGTGGTGCGCGTGATCTGCGAGAACTCAAAGCATAAGCAGCGCCAAGGATAGTTGCCAGTTCACAGTTGCCAGTCCTCAATAGCAGTAGTTACTGGGAACTGGGGACTAACAACTGATGACTTGCGCTGAGTACAGAGTCAGCCTTTCAAGACGGGCAGGGGCTAGTTAGCTGAAATCAAGGCTTGCGATGAACCCCGACTCAATCACCGCCAAGGTCTCACTATGACATTGGCATAACCGCTCCCGGCGGCGAAGCTTCCAGGGGCAACGAAGGAAAAAGTATGGCACGTATTGCTGGCGTCGATCTGCCCCGCAACAAGCAGGCTCGGATCGGGCTCACTTACATTTTCGGGATCGGTAACCCGCGTGCGCTGCGTATCCTGGCTGCTGCGAATGTTGACCCATTCAAGAAGGTCCAGGATCTCGGCGAAGACGAGGTAAACCGCATCCGCCAGGTTATCGAGAACGAGGGAGATGTCGAAGGCGACCTCCGCAAGGACGTCTCGATGCACATCAAGCGCCTCATCGACATTCAGTCCTACCGTGGACTGCGCCACCGCCGTAGCCTTCCCACGCGCGGACAGCGCACGCACACCAACGCGCGTACCCGCAAGGGCCCGCGTAAGGGTACGGTAGCAGGCAAGAAGAAAGCGACGGCGAAGACCTAATGGCAAAAGTACAGCAGGGCGCTGCCGGAAAGGCCGCCAAGAACAAGAAGTTCAAGAAGCGCGAACGCAAGAATGTACCCTACGGTCTGGTCTACATTCAGGCGACGTTCAACAACACTATCGTGACCATCACCGATGGCCAGGGCAATACGATTTCCTGGAAGAGCTCGGGTTCGTTGGGCTTCCGTGGGTCGCGTAAAGGCACTCCCTTCGCAGCGCAGCAGGCAGCCGTCAACGCCGCCAACCAGGCGCGCGATCATGGTCTGCGGTCGGTCGATGTGCGTGTGAGCGGTCCGGGCTCGGGTCGTGAGTCGGCTGTACGTGCGCTGGCTGCTGCCGGTATCGAGGTGCGCTCGATTCGCGACGTTACCCCCATCCCGCACAACGGCTGCCGTCCGCCCAAGCGCCGCCGGGTGTAGCAAGTCAGCCATTAGCCATTAGGGATTAGCCATTAGGCTCTTCTCTGGAGTGATGGCGAAAGAAGCTGTAGAATTATGGGGATGGGGTTGTGAATTCAGCCTTGTCCCTGTTAATCAAGGGACGCAGGAACAAATAGCTAATGGCTAATCCCTATTGGCTGTTTTTGGACCGGGACGAAGGATTGCGATCCGTAAACCGGTCGGCCTCTGAATCAAGGAGAATGAAGTGGCACGTTATACAGGAGCAGTCTGTCGCCTTTGCCGTCGCGAAGGCATGAAGCTTTTTTTGAAGGGCGCCAAGTGTTTCAGCGACAAGTGCCCCATCGAGAAGCGTAACTTCGCCCCCGGCCAGCATGGCCGTGACCGCAAGGCAAAGATCGTCGGCTATGGCCTCCAGCTGCGTGAAAAGCAGAAGGCCAAGCGCATTTATTTTGCGCTCGAAGGTCAGTTCCGCGCTTATTACGAGAAGGCATCGCGCACTCCCGGTGTCACCGGCGAATTGCTCTTGCAGCAGTTGGAGCGCCGCCTGGACAACGTCGCTTTCCGGCTCGGATTCGCCAGCTCGCGCCGTCAGGCTCGCCAGATTGTTCGTCACGGGCACGTCGAAGTCAACGGCCGCAAGGTGAACATTCCGTCCTTCCAGGTTGGTGTTGGCGACGAGATCAAGATCCGTCCAAACAGCCAGAAGCTCACTGTGGTCGAAGGCGCGAACGAATTCGCGAGCCACCAGCCGGCTCCGGCATGGCTGTCGGTCGATCGTACTGGCCTGTCCGGCAAGGTGCTCGCGCTGCCGAAGCGTGAAGACGTCAATCTGCCCGTCAACGAGCAGTTGATTGTCGAACTTTACAGCAAGTAAGAGAAATGCAGGTCCCTCCGCTACGCGCGCCAATGGGCGCGCTTCGGTCGGGATGACAAGGTTGTTAGTAGCAGTAAGTGCAATTTGGCCCGAAGGGTATATGCCTGGACGGCCAGTCCCCGCGAAAGCGGTAAATCTTAACGAACGGAGCAACAGGCGCAGCCGTTGCAGAATGCTTCGCGGCGTTCGCTGCGCATGAGAGGCGAATCGATATGCTTTGGAGAGGATTTCAAAAACCCAAGCGTCTGGCAGTTGAGGCAGAGACGCTTACAGAAACTTACGGGAAGTTCAGCGCTCAGCCATTTGAGCGCGGCTTCGGCACAACCATTGGCAATGCGCTGCGGCGCACGCTGCTTTCTTCGATCGAGGGCGCAGCTGTCACCGCCGTCAAGATTGAAGGCGTCCTGCACGAGTTCCAGTCCATTGCTGGAGTCGTCGAGGATGCGACCGACATTATTCTCAACCTGAAGCAGATTCCCTTCAAGTTGAATGGCGAGGGTCCCAAGGCGCTGTATCTGCGCGCCGACCAGCCGGGTGTCGTTACCTCGGGGATGATCGAAGCCGATGGAGATGTCGAAATCCTTGACAAGGATGTCTATATCGCCACCGTCAGCGAAGGCGGCAAGCTGGACATGGAAATGCGTCTCAAGCGCGGCCGTGGCTACATCTCCGCTGATAAGAACTTTGATTCGGACCTCGGCATTGGTTTCATCCCGGTGGATTCGGTTCACTCGCCGGTCCGCAAGGTAAACTACGCCGTCGATGCCGCTCGTCTCGGTCAGATCACCGATTACGACAAGCTCACGCTCGAAGTCTGGGGCAATGGTTCGGTTCTTCCGGCTGATGCTATTGGTCTGGCCGCGAAGCTGCTCAAGGACCACATGAGCATCTTCATCAACTTCGAGGAAGAGATCGAAGCCGAGAGCCATTCTGAAGAAGGCCGCATGCAGTTGCGCAATGAAAACCTGAACCGTTCGGTCGAAGAACTGGAGCTCAGCGTGCGCAGCTACAACTGCCTTAAGAATGCGAACATCCAGACCATCGGTGAGCTTGTGCAGAAGACCGAAGCCGAAATGCTTAAGACCAAGAACTTCGGCCGCAAGTCACTGAACGAAATTAAGGAAATCCTTGCTCAGATGGGTCTGTCGCTCGGTATGAAGATTGACGAGCACGGCAACGCAGTACCGGGACCGACCAGCGTGCTTCCGGCCGCGACCCTGGCCGCAAGCTACGGCCGCTTCGACGATGAGGACGAGGACGATGAACTCGATGACGACCTCGCTCTGCAGAACGAAACGGAAAACTTCTAGGGAACAGGGCACAGCGCTCAGGGAACAGAAAGCACTTCTCACCCTGAGCGCTGGGGCCCTAACGAATCGAGATTTTTAATAACACGGCGCAGAGTGTATGGCGCTGGGTGCTCAAAAGTAGTTTCTGAGCCCTGAGCCCTGAGCCCTGAGCCCTGACAAGAGAGAAACGCCATGCGTCATCGCAATGCAGGATACAAACTCGGACGGAACACCAGCCACCGGCGTGCGCTATTGCGGAATCTGGTTACCTCCATTGTTCTTGAGGACCGCGTCCACACCACTATCACCAAGGCCAAAGCTGCGCGCCCTCACGTCGAAAAGCTCATCACGCTGGGGAAGAAGGGCGACGTGCATTCCCGGCGTCAGGCTCTCGCTTTCCTGCAGACGCGCGAAGCGGTGACCCGGCTTTTTGACACCGTCGCGCCTCGCTATGGCGACCGCAATGGCGGCTATCTGCGCATCGTGCGCACTGGCTTCCAGCAGGGAGACGGAGCAGAGAAGGCCTATATTGAGCTTCTCGGCGCCGAGAAGATTCTCGACGAGAAGCGCCAGAAGCGTGCCGATGCGCGCGCCAAGCGCCGCGAGGAGCTGCAGAAGCAGCTGGCCGAACAGGAATCCGCCGAAGGCGGCGAGCCGCAGGCCTAGCCTACAACCACTCTCACCATCGAGCGCACCTCTATACGGGGTGCGCTCATTGTTTTTCTGGCCCTGTTTCGTCCATCCCTGCTATCTTAGGGCTTCCCCATTCTTCCGGCCATGCGTAAAGCGAATCCGCGCAAGACATTCCTGACGGGTTTCAGCCTGCTGCGTTTCCAGCTCATCCTGCTGCTGGTTACCGTCTGTGTGCGCGTCATTTTCTGGATTTTTCATGCTCCCGCCAGTCTGGCTGTCATGCTCATCGTCACGTTCTTTACGGGGAACCTGGCACTCGGCGTTTTTCTCCCAACGAGACGGTGGTTCACACATCGACCTCCGCCTTGGAACTGGATCATCTACCTGCCCCTGCTGGTGGGGACCGGCATTCTCGCAAGCGTCGTGGCCGAGATCCCGCTTTTCCTGCTGACCTCGCGCAACATCAGCTTCGGGCGAGCCTTTCTTCTCGACGCACCTCTCGGCATTACCATCACGGTTATAGTTGGCGTCGTGTACTATGCCTTCGGCGATACCCGTCTTCGACTGGAAGCGCGGAATCAGCAGTTGCAGAGCCAGGTTCAGCTTGGGCTGATGGAACGGCAAACGCATCAGACAGACTTGCAGCAGGCTCACGAAATTCAGATGCATTTGCTGCCGCGCGAAACTCCCCAGCTTCCCGGCTTTCAGATCGCCTGCGCATGGCAGCCCGCGCGCAGTGTCAGCGGCGATTATTTCGATGTGCTCGTGCTCGCCAAAAACAAACTCGGCCTGTGCATCGCTGACGTCTCCGGCAAGGGTATGGCCGCCGCGCTGCTTATGGCGAATCTGCAGGCCTCAGTTAAAGCTTTCACAGCGGACAGCGACCACTCGCTTACGGTATCTCCCGCGGAGCTTTGCGCCAAGCTCAACAATGCCCTCTGTGATCACATTGCGCCGGGGCGATTTATTACTTTCTTCTACGGAATTCTCGATGGAGCCACACGCAAACTCAGATACGAGAATGCGGGCCATTGCCTGCCTGTTCTCGTTCATGCCAACGGAGCCATCGAGTTTCCCGCCGCTTATAGTGGAGTATTGGGGCTTTTCTCCCACTGGACTTATAGTGACCGCGAGGTTCAGCTGGTTTCAGGCGACGTGCTGTTGCTGATGACTGACGGTGTTTTCGAAGCGTGGGATGCGAAGGAAGAGGAGTATGGGTACCAGCGATTGATCGCTTCCGTGATGGCCAGCCGTCATCAGGGAGTTCACGCCATTCGCAAGCGTGTCCTGGAAGATGTGACTGCCTTCTGCTCGAACCAGTTTCAGGACGACGCATCGCTGATCGTAATCACCGTGGACTAGATCTGTAACAGCGACTGATCTATTTCGGCTGAACCTCTACCGCATCCTTGAGTGAGAAATCCTTGCTGTGTGGGGGCACTGTTATCTTTTGTCCTCTGGCCAGATAGTGCGAAATGACTTCAGAATGCGCCCAGTTGAGATCCCAGCCGTCTTCGATGGCCACCACGGTGTATTCGCCAGGGATCACTCGCTGCAACGTAAAGCTTCCGTCCGAATCGCTCTGGTCGCGGCGAAACATCTCACGGCCCGCGGCAGGATCCTTCGGCGCCAGCAGTATCATCACGCCTGCAGCGGGCTTACCGCCGCTTTTTGCGAAGCCTGTTACTGTCGCCGATCCTTCCGCCAGCGTCGCGGAAATCGCAACTGGCTGGCTTCCCACTTTCAGTACGTGTCCTTCGGTGGTGGCTCCCGTTGCCGTCAGATGCGTCACCGCCAGTGAAGTGTCCGAGGCATTCGCCCACACTTCATAGCTGCCTGGAGGAATCCCTTGCAGCGAAAAGGATCCGTCCGCATCCGCCCGTCCTCCGCCAGCATTCCGCCCGTCTAAAGATCGCAGCGAAATGCCCAGGCCGTCCGGAAGCTTTTCCCCTCCCGCCATCACCACCTTGCCGGACACATCGGCCATCGTTGCGGCCTGCGACAGGTCGATCTTTGCGTCATTCGTCGCGTCGATGCTGACGGAGCGACTTGCTTCGGTTCTACCCCGCGATTCCAGTGCATACTGCCCGGGTGCAACTCCGAATTCCACCATCATCACGCCTTCGCCTTCCCCTCGTACTCCTCTCATGGAAGACATCGCGACCGGATCCGTTGACCCAAAGATCTCCTGAGCCAGTTGCGGCATGGCAAAGCCGCGCCCCGAAGGCGAAGGCACCTGCACCGAAAGATGGACCGCCGGTACGGCATGCATGGCAAAATTCACCTGTACCTGGTCTCCTGTCCTGACGGGAATTGGTGTCGCCGAATCCGAGTCAGTCACATCCGCATAAAACGTAGTCGGATACGCCACATCCAACGCCGAACGCTGGTCACCGGCAATCACATTCCCTTCCGCGTCTCTACTGACCTGAGGCCGCGTGGCATACCATGGGGTCGCGGTCACCGCGACGTAATAATTTCCAGCCTCCAG
>DATAQX010000344.1:0-7973 GCA_036264455.1 Silvibacterium sp.
AAGTTTCTGGCTATCGAAGGAATTCTTCACAACCAGGATGGCGTGATTCATGTGAAGGCCACACATCTCGCCGCTTTATCGGATCGTGCTGTGCCTCGCCAAAACTCCATCCGGTATCAGCTGTCAGCAAACTCCAACGGATTTTAACGGTTAAGAGCAGCCCGCATTCGCAGCGGATAACATTTTGGCGAGGCACAGGAGGAAGAGGGTCAGGATCTGGTTGAGTATGCATTGGTATTGGCCTTGATCGCGTTCGCCGCGACAGCCGGGATGTCCACTTTGGCGGTATCCCTCAACGCTGCCTTCTCCGGTATCGGCACCACGCTCACGACCTACATCAGTTAGTTCTGCCAAGGAGACTATAGCTGGACCACCTGCCCCTCCTGAGGGAAGATACGTTGCACGGCCAAACCCGCGGCGTGTTCCCCTTGCTCTTCCCGCTAAGCCGTCCTATCCTTCTAAGGCAAGCGCGAAGCGTCGAACTGGAGAAGGGAAGAGAGTTGATGATCGACGGAAAACGCATAGCGGTCGTCATGCCGGCCTACAACGCGGAGAAGACCCTGGAAAAGACCGTGCGCGCACTGCCCGGCGTCGTTGACATCAAGATTCTTGTAGACGATTGCAGTAACGACAACACCGCCCGCCTCTCCGAAGAGCTCGGTGTGCAGACCTTTATCCACGACTCGAACTACGGCTATGGACGCAATCAGCAAACCTGCTATCGCGAAGCTCTCAAAGCGGGCGCCGACATCGTTGTCATGGTCCATCCCGACTACCAGTACACGCCCTCTCTCGTTCCGGCGATGGCAGGCATGGTCTCGAGCGGCGTCTACCATGTGGTCCTCGGCTCGCGGGTTCTTGGCGGAGGCGCCCTCAAGGGCGGTATGCCGTTCTACAAATATGTTGCCAACCGCCTGCTGACCGCATTTCAAAACCTGTTCTTAGGAGCAAAGCTGTCCGAGTACCACACCGGATTCCGGGCCTTTTCAAAAGAGGTGTTGCAGACCCTTCCCCTGCTGGAAAACTCGGACGACTTCGTATTCGACAATCAAATGCTCGCTCAATGCGTGATGTTCGGTTTTCGGATTGGCGAGATCTCCTGCCCAACGAGCTACTTCGAGGAAGCTTCTTCCATCGGCTTCAGGCGCAGCGTGAAATATGGATTCGGAGTGTTGACGACGACAGCCCGCTTCGTCGCGCACAAGACAGGCCTCCTGAAATCACATCTGTTCGATACCACTGGAAGAAAAGTAGTCCTGAAGTACTATTCGAAGATTACGCAGAGATCGTGAACCGCCAAACCTGGTCGTAGTCGAAACACGAGAGGCAAATGGCTCGGATATGGTTCTGTCTTCGGCCCCGGAACATGGCACTTCCCCGATCCTGATCGAAGGCTGCCTCACCGCAATCATCATCGCGGTAGCATTCTGTTGGCCCCGCCTCGGTTTCGCATCGAGCGTGCCTTTGGTTGTCTGGCGCGCAGGAAGAGCTTGTCGGTTCTGGTTGTCGGATTCACCGCGCTCTTCCTGCGTCTTGCAATTCTCCCCTTGTCTCCCATCCCAAAACCGTTCATGCAGAATGACTTTAGTTTTCTGCTGGCGGCGGACACTTTTGCGTCTGGAAGGCTTACGAATCCCACTCCCGCGATGTGGGTGCACTTTGAAACCATGCACATCACCATGACGCCGACTTATATGTCGATGTACTTTCCCGCGCAGGGGCTCGTCATGGCCGCCGGCAAACTACTGATCGGACACTTCTGGTATGGCATCCTGGTGACGACTGCACTCATGTGCTCCGCCATCGTCTGGATGCTGCAAGCGTGGCTTCCCCCACCTTGGTCGCTGCTGGGCGGGGCGTTGGCGATCTTGCGTCTGGGGCTCTTTAGCTACTGGATCGATTCGTACTCCGGTGCCGGCTCTATCTCTGCGCTCGGCGGGGCGCTCTTGCTCGGAGCGCTTCCACGATTTATGAAGGCGGCAAGGCTTCGCGATGGCCTCGTGATGGCGGCCGGCGTCATACTTCTCGGCGCCTCCCGCCTGTACGAGGGCATGCTTCTTTGTCTCCCCGTACTTTGCTACTTGATGTGGTGGATGTTTTTCGGAAAGAATCGCCCAGCGGCCACTGTGCTACTTCGCCGCACCGCTGTTTCCTTAGCACTGATCGTAGCCGCAGTCGCATGGATCGGGTACTACAACTACCGCGTGTTCGGAAGTCCCACGACGCTGCCTTACACAGTAGACCGCGCCCAATATGCGGTGGCGCCCTATTTTGTATGGCTGGTACAACCAGATTCGAAACCGGCAATTATCTCTCCGTATCCCTCACCAGCCCAACTATCGCTTAATGTCAGTCGGTGAAGTGCCAAATCTAATTGCAGATTTGGAATGTTCAGGGACGCTTGTACTTATCCGTATGTTTTTTGAATGTTCGAAGCCGCGTAGTTTTCATCAATGTGAATGAATAGCAAGCTTGTGCAAGAAGGTGCCTTGGACAAGTAGAACAAAAGCTACAAGCACCAGCAGAAGGTATTTCTCGATCTTCATCGGTAACCTTCCTTCAAAAAAAGTGTTCCTAATATTTCGCAGCGGAAGGAGGAACACTAATCTATCACGCCAGGACGCGGACCTTTTGATACTACAAAACTCGCACGCATTAGACGTGCCGATTCATCGACTTCGTTATCTCGCATTCTTATAAATCATCCCCAGTAGTTCGTCGTACATAGCTCCTCGTTCCTCAGCTGATCCCGTGCGAATGGCGTGGGCAGCGCAATGAGTAAGGTGGTTGCGCATCAGGGCCCGTGCAACCGCCCTCAGCGCCTCCTGCACTGAAGAGACCTGTGTGAGAATGTCGGCGCAGTAGCGATCTTCCTCAACCATGCGCTGCAGGCCGCGAATTTGACCCTCGATACGACGCAACCGGCGCAGGTTCGATGTTTTGATCTCCGGGTCGACGCCAACCGCTTTGCGCCCCGGCAAATCCAACTCCGGAGTGCAGAGACCTCCTTCGACAGCGTTGTGTTTCAACATATTTTTTTTCGTGGCCATATCTCTCCTTAGGCGAGCTTCAACCGGCGCAACCGCAGGCTGTTCGTGACAACGCTGAACGAGCTCAGAGCCATCGCCGCACTGGCGAGCACCGGGCTAAGCAACAAGCCGCAGACCGGATACAGCGCGCCAGCCGCAAGCGGAATCCCGATCACGTTATAAATGAAGGCCCAGAACAAATTTTGCCGCATCACGCGCATGGTGCCGCGGGAGAGCGCAATAGCCGCTGCCACTCCAGTCACGTCGCTGCGCATCAGCGTTACATCTCCCGCCTCCATCGCAATGTCCGAGCCGCTGGCCATAGTGAGACCCACATCCGCCTGTGCCAGCGCCGGAGCATCGTTGACGCCGTCCCCAACCATCGCAACCACGCGGCGCTCTCCCTGAAGTTGCCTGATAGCATCGACTTTTCCGGCCGGCAGCACACCGGCGATCACCTCATCGACACCGGCCTCGCGTGCAATCGCATGGGCTGTGCGTTCATTGTCGCCGGTCAACATCACCACGCGCAGCCCCTCTGCATGCATCTGGCGAATCGCCGCGATGGAGGTGGGCTTGATCGTGTCGGCGACCGCGATGATGCCGGCGACTTCGCCGTCGATCGCAACCCAGAGCGGTGTCTTACCATCCTCCGCGAAACGCTCCGCCGCTGCCTGCAGCGAGTCCTTGGCGATCCCGTACCTCTCCATCAACGCGGGATTGCCGATCAACGTCGTCTCGCCTTCCACGCTTCCGGCGACGCCGAGGCCAGTCAGCGACTCAAACTCCCGCGCCTGCGGAAGACTAAGTCCGCGTTCCTGAGCATGCCGAACCACTGCTTCAGCAAGAGGATGTTCACTCGCGTGTTCGAGTGCAGCTGCGAAGCGGAGAAGATGATTCTCAGCATCGATCGCGTTCTGTTTCGTCACGTCACCACCCGCACTTGCCGTAAGCAGCACATCCGTTACCTGCGGACGGCCCTCGGTAATCGTGCCGGTCTTGTCGAGCACGACGGTATCGATCGTCTCCAACCGCTGTAATGCCTCGCCGCCCTTGAGGAGAATTCCGAAGCTGGCTCCGCGACCGGTGGCCACCATCACGGCCGTTGGAACGGCCAGCCCCATCGCGCACGGACAAGCAATCACCAGCACAGTGACCGCAGCAGCGAAGGCCTGCATGATGCCGGCATGAGGCGCAAAGAATCTCCACGCCAAAAATGTAAGGATTGCGATCCCAAGCACAGTCGGGACAAAGATCGCGCTGATGCGATCGGCGATTCGCTGGATAGGTGCACGATATCCCTGCGCCTCACGCAGCAACCGCACAATCTGAGCCAGCGTGCTGCCCGCTCCCAGGCTCGTCGCGCGATACCGCAACGAGCCCCGTTGATTGAGCGTTCCCCCCATCACCCGGTCCTGCGCTGTCTTCTCTACAGGCAAAGACTCTCCCGTCAGCATCGACTCGTCCACGCTGCTCTTGCCCGAAACCACCTTGCCATCGGTAGGGATACGCTCACCAGGACGCACCAGAATGACGTCACCTTCTTGAATCGACTCAACAGGGAGATCGCGTTCGATTCCATCTCGCAGAACCGTCGCCGTCTTCGGTTGCAGTTGGACGAGTTTGCGCAATGCACTGGCGGTCTGTCCCTTTGCTCTGCTCTCCAGAGAGTTGCCGGTCAGTACCAATCCGACGATCAGAATCGCAGCTTCAAAATAAACGTCCGGAGCGATGCCATGCGCGACGAAGAACCCGGGCGCGATCGTGCTTGCCGCAGAGTAAAGAAAGGCAGCCCCCGTGCCAAGCGCCACCAGCGTATTCATATCTGCCGTTTTGTGCAGAAGAGCAGACCAGGCCTTCGTATAAAAACGACGCCCTGCCCAAAACAGAATGAACGCTGCAAGCGCAAAAAGAAACCAGCGAACAGCATTGTCGTTCACCCGATACATCCACGGCAGCACTCTTCGCAGCACAGGATCGAGCACACGCATATTCCAGTTCATCAGCGGATCCTTCATGCGCTCCATGTCACCGGTGCTGCTCCCGCTCATCAGCGGCATGGACAATACCATGGCGAAAAAGCCTGCAACAAGGCTCACTACAGCCTTCAGGCGCAACTGCCTGTATTCCTGCAACTGCTCCGCATCGTGTTCTTCCTGCTCTACAAGAACCGAGGTATGAACAACCGGCATCTCAGCGCCGTAGCCAGTTCCTCGAATCGTCTCCACCAGCGTAGGGGCAGAGGTCACACCCGGATCGAACGTCACCGTCGCATTGTGCATCATTAGATTGACCGCTGCGTCCTGCACACCGGCCTGGCCGGCCAGCGTACGCTGAATAAAAGACTGACACGCCGAGCAGGTCATTCCGGTAACCGGAATCGTGACGCGCGCCTGCGAGCCGGAGGACACAGCAGCGTCATCTCCCGTCCTCTCAATCTTCAATAAATCAGGCATGGCCATCTCCTTACGACTTCTCTACACGCGCCGAGAAGCCGATGCGATTAACCGCAGCAGCGATCTCATCGACACTTACCCGGTCTGGATCGAAGGCCATCTGGGCCGAGCCCACATCGACAGAGGCCACCTCAACTCCTTTGACGCTCTGCAGTGCAGCGGTCACTCTGCGGACGCAACCCCCACAGTGCATTCCGTCAATCGACATCGTCAGCATCTCTCGCACGATTATTTCTCCCTCCACAGAAGTAGATGCATATACCCCCCAGGGGTATTCATTTATTTTACTCGCCATCTCGAATGAATCCAAGTTTCCGCGACCTCGGCTACCAAACATTGCATCCCGGGCGCCACTCCCATACACTGGCTTTGGTTCTCTGGAATCCGAACGGGCGGTTAGCTCAGTTGGTTAGAGCGCCTGCCTTACAAGCAGGATGTCCGGGGTTCGAGTCCCTGACCGCCCACCAATTACCGTTCTGAAGAAGTCTCAGATAGTCCAGTAAAGACCACGAAACCCCAGCAAAAACTGGGGTTTTCTTGTTTTTGTTGTCCGGTTGCGTCCGATGACGTACAGTGAAAGCCATGTGCTAGTGATGGCATTTCTGATGATTCCTGAAGCCCCCGTGATGGCATTTTGAGCGAAATGCCATCAACTCTACTATCCATGCGGGTTTCACGCTGATGGCATCGCTATACACCGCCACGGAAGATCGAAGGCTGAAGCTCAAGACGATTCACGTGCCGACAGTCGTTATTCAAGGCACTGAGGATCCTGTTATACCGGTCGAAGCTGCCCGCGACGTAGCGGCAAACATACCGGGCGCAGAGCTCCGAATCATTCCCGGGATGGGACACGACATGCCTAGGAGACTGTCGCTCATAGATTTTGATTTGTGAGCGGTCATGGGGAAGTCGCGTCGATTACGATTTTGTCATGGGCCAGAACTTCGTTCCTGACACCGTCAACCAAACGCTGTTGTTCCCACCCTCACTTCACGACTGGGTTCCTGAGGGTCACCTGGCGCGTTTTCTGGTCGATGTGGTCTCGGCGCTTGATCTGAGTGCGATCTACGGCTCCTATGGGGAGAAGGATGGTCGCGGGCAAGCGGCTTACGCGCCGGAGATGATGCTCCGCCTGTTGCTTTACGGATATGCCACGGGCGTTTACAGTTCGCGCAGGATCGAGACGCGCACCTACGAAGATGTGGCCTTCCGCTATCTGAGCGGAGATCAGCACCCGGATCACGCCACCCTGGCCGAGTTCCGCAAGCGGCATCTGACGGCGCTGGGCAGTCTGTTGACGCAGGCGTTGCAGTTATGCGCGAAGGCGGGCCTGGTCAAGCTGGGCCATGTGGCCATCGATGGAACCAAGATCAAGGCGAATGCCAGCAAGCACAAGGCGATGAGCTACAAGCGCATGACAGAAGCCGAGGCCGGTCTGAAGCAGGAGATCGAAGCCTTGCTGGGTCAGGCCGAGCAGACCGACGCGGCTGAGGATGCGCAGTACGGCAAGAACCGGCGCGGCGACGAGTTGCCCGAGGAGCTATCGCGACGCGAGAGCCGGTTGCAGAAGATCCGCGAGGCCAAGGCGGCTCTGGAAGCGGAGGCTCGCGAGAAGGCCGAGCACGAACGTACTGAGACGGAGAAGAAGCTGGCAGAGCGCAAACAAGAAGAGCAGCGCACGGGCAAGAAGAAGCGTGGCCGCAAGCCCGATCCGCCCGATCCCGACCAGGCACGGCCTGCCGACAAGGCGCAGCGCAACTTCACTGATCCGGAGAGCCGCATTATGCCGGACGGCGCGAACAAGGGCAGCTTCATACAGGCTTATAACGCGCAGATTGCGGTCGATTCCGCCTCGCAGGTGATCGTGGCCGCCGAAGTGACGCAGGAGACAGTGGACACCCATCAACTGCTGCCGATGCTGGCGCAGATCGAAAAGAATCTCGAACGCAATCCAGAGAAAGCCAGCGCCGACGCAGGCTACTTCAGCGAAGCGAATGTGACCGGCGCCGTGGTGGAGAAGATCGACTTATACATCGCCACGGGCCGCGACAAACATGGCGATCCGACCGAGATGCCCCTCGGCGATGCAGCTCCTGGCGCGACTGTGCGTGAACAGATGCGCCACAAACTGAGCACCGAGGCAGGACGCGCGGTCTACAAAATGCGCAAGGCAATCGTCGAGCCGGTCTTCGGACAGATCAAGGAACGGCGCGGTTTCCGCCGCTTCAGTCTGCGTGGAAAGCAGAACGTCGGCTGCGAGTGGAGACTGGTGTGCGCGGTCAGCAATCTGCTGAAGCTTTTCCGATCCGGATGGGTTCCACAAACCGCATAAAATCGGCGGGAAAACGCCCACCCAAACCGAAATGCCGTTCAGAAGCATGAAATCGCGGAGAACGCATTACTCTGCCGAACTGTTCAGGGGCAGCGCTGCTTAGCCGACTTGCCAGCATCTCTCCCAAAATCGCTATGCCCGACAAACTCCTAG
>DATAQX010000445.1:0-3726 GCA_036264455.1 Silvibacterium sp.
GACACGATCGTGGCGTCATATCGGGAGCCCGTCGCCATGAGATTTTCTATGGCGTCGAGTGTCTGAATGCCGCCCCTGGCTCCTGCCGCCATGCAATTCAGGGCCGCGGCAGCGCAGGCGAAATCGAGTTGCCGTTGGAGCGGCCAATCCTGCAGCATGGCGTAGATGAACCCGGCGTGGAAAATATCTCCCGCGCCTGTGGTATCAACAACAGGAACACGATAGGCAGCGGCGTGGTGAAACTGCTTGCCATCCCATGCCAACACCCCTTCCTGTCCTAACGTCGCAGCCGTGAGAAGAGATCCATAGCGGCGCTGCATTCCGCGCAGGGCTTCTTCCAGATCGTTTTCGTCCATGAGTTGACCTGGGAAATCTCTGCTCACAATGAGATAGTCGATATTTTCGAGCAGCTCTTCCACCCCCGGATAGACCTCATCCAGATCAGCGATGACGCGCATGCCGGCAGCGCGAGCCCAGCGGGCCGCCAGGGTTGCGGCGGCAGTATCATGGCCATCAACGTGAAGGGCCCGCGCATTCACGATCCATTCGCGATCGAGATCACCTGGCTGGAGAACAAGCCGTTCGTCCCTCCTGCAAAGGACGGTTCGTTCACCCTCGCTGTCAACGAGTATCAATGACTGTGGGCTGGCGCATCCTTTAGCCGTAACCAGTCGTGTCTCCACGCCCGCGCGGGCAAATTCCCGGCGGTGAAGCTTCGCCGCGTCGTCGTTGCCAAGCTTGCCAACATATCGAGTACGCAGTCCCCAGTGTTGACATGCTACGACGGTGGTCGCGACTTGTCCGCCGGGCAAGACACTCGCGGCGCGGTATTCAATCTTGGATCCGGGTACGGGGTAATTTGAGAGTGGGATGAGCGTGTCGGTGGCGTTCAGCCCAACGCCAACCAGGTCAACCATCGACGATTTCGTCATACTGTCACTTTAAATGGAGTGTCATGCCTGCTCACCCCTGAGAGTTGCAGGCTTAGTAAGCCTGCAACTGGTCGATGGGCAGGCGAACTTGTAAGCAGGTTGCTCCAGGCTCCGACTGTACTCGGATGTAGCCGCGATGGCGGCGGACGACACGCTGCGCTGTGTCGAGTCCGAGTCCAAGCCCGAGTCCGGGAGCCTTGGTCGTGAAGAACGGTTCGAAAATGCGGTCCTGCAGCTCGGGGGGGATGCCGGGACCGTTGTCCCACACTTCAATCAGGAGCATATCTCCCGAGATCTGCACGCCAAGGGTGATTTTTCCGTGGTCGTCTATGGCATCGAGCGCGTTTTCAAGCAGCGCCATCCACACCTGGTTCAACTCGCTGCCATAGGCGGAGATAAGTGGCAGGTCAGATTCATAACGGCGCTCTACCTCAACGTGCGCGAGCCGCGATTGAAGCATGATAAGTGTGTTTTCGAGACCCTGGCGGACATCGATCTCCTGAATGGGCGCCTGGTCCATGTAGGAGTAGTCTTTGACGGCGCGAATGAGATCGAAGATGCGTGCTGTGGCGTCGAGCATGGCTTCGGTAATGCGCTCAGCACGCACGGAAGATGTAAATTGTGACAGAACGACGGTGAGTGAACCGGCGTCCAGAAATGCCCCCAGGGGATCGAGCTGCTGTGATGTCACACCCAGCTCAGCGAGCTCGGGTGCAATCTTCCACGTCTCTTCGACGCCATGACTTTTGAGCCATGTTTGCAGGCTGTCTTCGAGGGCGGCGTGCTGCGCTGCTCCCTGGGCGGCTGTTTTCGCCTGCTTTTGAATGGCTTCCTGCCAGTCCCGTACCTGCAGCAAGCGTTGTTCGTCGAGGCAAAGACCGCCGAGCTTGAACTTCTCGTGGCCGTAAACGCGCAGCTCGTCGAGCAGGCCGGAGGCAGCTCTTTGTGCAGCTGACGCCGGATTGTTCATCTCGTGTGCCAGATTGCCGGCCAGCTTGCCCAGGGCATTGAGCTTTTCGCTCTGTTGTTCGAGACGTGTCACTTCGCGGACACGATCCAGCAGCACGGAGACGCAGCGTTGCCCCATCGACGGCACGGCGCGCAGCATTTCGGGAAAGATTCCCCGGTCGAAATCGAGAGACCATGTATCTGAGACGACGTAGCCGTGTCCGCCATAGGTCTTCATACGGGAGAACGGAAGCAGCCCTGTGATTTGTCCGGCCCGGCCAATAAAGAGCCCTGTTGGTGTGCCTCGTTCGCGGCGAACATGAATCTCGCCCTTGAGGATGATCCTCATCTTGACGGCCGGTTCGCCTTCGTGAAAGAGCGTGGTTCCGGCTGGTTCGATGTACTCCACGCCATGTGTGGCTAGCCATTCAAGCTCGTTGTGTTCCATGCCGTGTAACGGCGCGACCCGCTTGAGGGCTTCGATAAGTTCAGGAATTGGCGTGTGGCCCGGTGTGCTGTAACGATCAGCCGAGTCCAGCATGGGGGTTGAGCTGGCGGTGGTCATATCTGGCCTCTCCATTGATGGTAACCGATGCGGCCACAAAGGCCACGTGTGAAAGAAAATCAGTTGGCGTGAAGTCGCTTCATTTCGATCTTGCGGGAAGGCATGGTGTCGATGAGCGAGTTGAGCCGGGCAGAACCGATGGGCTGAGTGCTGCGCAGTTGCTCGCTGCCATCTTCGCCGAGGAGCAGCACGGTGAAGTTCTCATTGGGAATATGAAACTGAGCACGGATAGCCTGCATCTGCTGGGCGCTGAGAACAACATAGGGCGTGTCGAGTGGAGCGTCGAAACCTTTCGCGGATGGCAGGATCGGCGTGAACAGCACGAAGCGGTCCATCATGTCATCGGCGTCGGCGTCGAGAATCTGGCCCTGCCGTTTAAGCCTTGGGTCGTTTGGTGCCGGGCTGAAGACCAGAAGCGGCCGATAACAATTGTGCATGGCGGCGAGCGTTTTCGGCTGCACCTGGCACTTGGGGCTTGCTTGTCCCAGCGCCGCCGTGCAGGCAAGAGAGAGCGCGATGAGGAGCGAACGGTGGGTGGCCATATTCCAATAGACATGCATGGCCGCAGGAGGGATGCCCACGGCCAGCGAATGTGCACCTAAGCGTGGACAGTTTCTGGCTGTGCCGCTTGAGGCGTGTTGTCCTTGACGGTCACCGGATCGAGGAACGGCATGGCAGCGCGCAATGTGCCGCCGACCTTCTCAATCGGGTGCTTGGCTTCGATCTTACGAATCTCGTCGAAGTGCTTGCGGCCGGTCTTGTTCTCCTCGATCCATTTTTTGGCGAAGGTGCCGTCCTGAATCTCCTTAAGCAGCTTCTTCATCTCGGCGCGTGTGGCGTCGGTGACGATGCGCGGGCCCGCGGTGTAATCGCCGTACTCAGCGGTGTCGGAAATGGAATACCGCATATAAGCAAGGCCGCCGCGATACATCAGGTCGACGATAAGCTTCAGTTCGTGCAGGCACTCGAAGTAGGCAATCTCCGGTTGATAGCCGGCCTCGACCAGCGTTTCAAAACCAGCCTTCACCAGGGCCGAAGCGCCGCCGCAAAGAACCGCCTGCTCACCGAAGAGGTCGGTTTCTGTTTCTTCCGCAAATGTCGTCTGAATCACACCCGCACGGGTGCAACCGATTCCTTTTGCGTAGGAGAGAGCGAGTTCGAGTGCTTTGCCCGAGGCATCCTGATGAATGGCCACGAGACCAGGTGTGCCTCCACCTTCGGTGAAGACTTCGCGCACGCGATGGCCGGGGGCTTTGGGCGCAACCAGTGAGACGTCGATGT
>DATAQX010000079.1:0-3194 GCA_036264455.1 Silvibacterium sp.
CCGCGAAATATTGTGGGCTTCGTCATTCCGACGGGCTATAGCTTCAACCTTGCCGGTTCGGCGCTCTACCTGTCGCTGGCCTCGATGTTTGTGGCGCAGGCAGCGGGGATTCACATGAGCGTGACGCGGCAGATCGTGATGCTGGGCACGCTCATGCTTACCAGCAAAGGCGTAGCCGGAGTTCCCCGGGCGGTGCTGGTGGTCCTGCTGGCGACGGCTTCGATTTTTGGATTGCCCGAAGAGCCGATTTTCGTCCTGCTGGGGATCGACGCCCTGATGGATATGGGACGGACGACGGTGAATGTGGTGGGGAACTGTCTTGCATCCGCGGTAGTTGCACGGTGGGAGGGAGAATTCAGGACTGAAGTTCCGTCACCTGAGGCGGTTGCGGCGGTGAGTGAGTGAGGGGCTGTCGAGAACTCTCCGCTGTACAGCTTTCTGCGACTTGGTATACTACGTCGAGGAAGAATGACCGCTGCCTGCGCTAAAGAGGCCCCCATGCGGGGTCTTTTTTGGTATGGGCAACAAGGTCGCGCTGGTCGGGTTCAAGTCCGATGGGCATCTTCGATTCATTCATGGGCAATTTACTCGACACCGTCCACTCACCCGCTGATATCAAAAAGTTTTCAATCCCTCAGCTTGAAACCCTCGCGGAGGAGATTCGCGAACGGCTGATTCTGACGCTCTCGAAGACAGGCGGACATCTGGGTCCGAATCTCGGCGTGGTCGAGCTGACGCTCGCCATGCACTATGTCTTCGATACCCCGACCGACAAGTTCGTGTTTGACGTGAGCCATCAGGCCTACGTGCACAAGCTGCTCACCGGGCGCCGCGAGCGCTTTGAGACGATGCGCCAGCCGGGTGGATTGAACGGTTTTATGCTGCGCACCGAAAGCGAGCACGATGCCTATGGCGCAGGCCACGCGGGCACAGCACTTTCCGCCGCGCTGGGCATGGCCGTGGCGCGCGATCTGGCAGGCGGCAGCGAGCACGTGATTGCGCTGGCCGGCGATGCGGCTTTCACCAATGGCATTTCTTTTGAGGCGCTGAACAATATCGCCGATCAAACAAAGCGGCTGATTGTGGTGCTGAACGACAACGAGTGGTCGATCGACCGCAACGTAGGCGCGATTGCAAAATATC
The DNA here is from genome assembly GCA_036264455.1 of Silvibacterium sp. GTDB lineage: Bacteria > Acidobacteriota > Terriglobia > Terriglobales > Acidobacteriaceae > Silvibacterium. The sequence goes on from DATAQX010000079.1 coordinate 1,144, forward strand.
TGCACAAGATCGTAACCAACGAGCACGTCACGCATCTGCACGACAGCGCGGCGCGGTTGCTCGAACGGTTCGCAGGCAAGACGGCGATCAATGTCGTTCGCCGCGCGGAAGAAGCGGCCAAGGGCCTGTTATGGCCGTCAGTGTTTTTCGAGGAATTCGGTCTGACTTACTATGGACCGCTCGATGGCCACAATATTGGCCTGCTGATCGAGACATTTCAGTTTCTAAAGCTACAGGACAAGCCTGTTCTTCTCCACCTGATCACGCAAAAAGGCCGCGGATTCCAGCCGGCGCTCGACAAGCAGAAGAAATTCCATGGGCTCGGGCCCTACGATCCGGAGACGGGCGAGACAAAACCTGTCGGGCAGCGCACTTATTCGGAAGTATTTGCCGACACACTTGTGAAGCTGGCGAATGAAAATGAGAAGCTGGTGGCGATTACCGGTGCGATGCCAAATGGGACGGCGCTCGATCTCTTCCGTCCGCACCATCCGAAGAAGTATTTCGACGTCGGCATTGCGGAGGAGCATGCGGTGATCTTTGCTGCGGGTATGGCCACACGCGGCTACAAGCCCTTCTGCGCAATTTACTCGACGTTTCTACAGCGGGCCTTTGATCCCATCGTTCACGATGTCTGCCTGCAAAAACTGCCGGTGGTGTTGTGCATGGATCGCGGCGGGCTGAGCGGAGACGATGGAGCGACGCATCACGGCCTCTTCGACATCAGCTATCTGCGCGGCATTCCCAACATCGTCCATATGGATCCCAAGGATGAAGACGAGCTGGCGGATATGCTCTATACGGCCATGCTGCACGATGGCCCGGCAGCGGTGCGCTACCCGCGCGGGACGGGTCCGGGAGCAGTGGTTAAGGAGCATCCGGTCGCGCTGCCTATCGGCAAGGCGGAGGTGATTCGCGACGGCGATGAGATTGCGATCTTCGGCCTGGGCGCGCTGTTGCCCATGGCCAATGAGTTGGCTGACGCGCTGGAGCGGCAGGGCCATTCCGCGGCCGTCATCAATCCGCGATTTGTGAAGCCCCTGGACCGGGAGTTGCTCGCCTCCTACGCGAAGCGTGTAACCGCCATCGTTACATTTGAGGACCACGCGCTCATGGGCGGCTTCGGCAGCGTTGTTCTTGAGGCGCTGAGCGAGATGGGACTCGCTACCCCGGTGATTCGCATCGGCTGGCCAGACCGCTTTATCGAGCACGGTAAAGTGGACCAGTTGCGCGCCCGCCACGGGATCAGCGTAGAAGCCGCGATGGAGAAACTCACTCCCTATCTGAAGCGCGGCATTTTCAGGCGACTGGTCGCACGCTAGCACAGGCGTTCCCGCCCATGGACAGCAATCCGTGAGCCACACCGTTCACTCTATTTGGTAAAAAAAAAGGCGGGTCGACCAGGGCCCGCCTTGAAAGAACTGCAAAATCCATGCCGGCATCAAGACCGAATCGATCAGATCCACAATCATGATCTGCTGCTGCGAGTGTGTGAGACTCCCGATCTCTACGCTTTCGATCTCAAGCCACCTCTGATCCTCTGCTTAAATCTTTGGATGCACTTTGCAGATGATGAGATGGCGGATGAGAGCTTTTGCGAGCATTGCCTGGTTCTTCGGCTTCAGCAGCGTGTCGACTGTCGCGTGTCGCGGCCAGGCCTGCGACTCCAAGAACCAGCGTCGACCTCTATGCGTAGTACTTCATTCAGAGAGTTTTTCTAGAGTATGCATGGAGAGGGGTAAATGGATGGGTCGGCGAATGAAGAACCTTAACGGGATTGTTCCCTTATTGGTATGAATAAAGACTCAGAAGATGTTGATGCGCGCGCAAGTTGAACCAAGCGGTTATCCTGTAAACAATTCCCACTCGCTTGCCGAACCTCAGAATGTTGAGGCAGGCGAGCGGAGAAGCACATCCACGATGTCCACTCCGGCCACGGTCAAAAAGCACGCCCACGTTTCAGCCAGCGAAAGATGGGTTATTGCGATCGGCGTTCTGAAGCTTGTGAAGGCAGTGCTTTTTATCCTTCTGGGCATAGGAGCCATCAAGCT
>DATAQX010000585.1:0-5673 GCA_036264455.1 Silvibacterium sp.
CCAGGGCGATCCGCTGGCTCCATGCACACTGGTCGAATACGGAGACTATCAGTGCCCTTATTGCGGCCGCGCCTATCCCATCGTCAAGCGCGTGCAAAAACACTTCGGCAAGCGTCTGCTCTTCGTGTTTCGCAACTTTCCGCTAACACAGAGCCATCCATACGCCGAGATGGCCGCTGAGACCGCCGAGTTTGCCGCCAGCCTGGGGAAATTCTGGGAGATGCACGACCTTCTCTTCGAAAACCAGAATCGTCTCGGTCCCCAACTCGTGCTGGAGCTCGCCCAGAAACTTGGCCTCTACCCAACGGCACTGGACGAAGCTCTTGAATCGCACGAGTTTGTGGATCGTGTGCGTGCTGATTTCTCCGGCGGAGTGCGCAGCGGAGTCAACGGCACCCCAACATTCTTCATCAATGGTCTGCGCTATGATGGCCCATTTGACTATGAAGATCTGGTCGCAGCCATCGAAGCCGCACTCAGCTCCTCTCACCACTGATTTCATCCGCCGCCTTGAACTCGATCCTCGTGAAGGCATACTTCACGTCTCCAACCCGATTCCCCACTAAAGGAGAAAGCTAAATATGAGCACCATCATCACGAAAGACGGAACGACGATCTACTACAAGGACTGGGGCAAGGGACAGCCGATCACGTTCTCGCACGGCTGGCCGCTGACCGCGGATGCCTGGGACGCGCAGATGCTCTTCTTCGGCCAACTGGGTTATCGAGTCATCGCTCACGATCGCCGTGGCAATGGCCGCTCAAGCCAGCCGTGGGACGGCAACGAGATGGACACCTACGCGGACGATCTCGCAGAGCTCATCGAAGCGCTCGATCTGAAGGACGCAGTGATGGTAGGGCATTCCACCGGCGGCGGTGAAGTTGCCCGCTACCTCGGCCGGCACGGCACAAAGCGGGTAGCCAAGGCCGTGCTGATCGGAGCAGTTCCGCCGCTGATGCTGAAGACGGAGAAGAACCCCGCCGGCCTGCCTCTCTCTGCCTTTGACGGACTTCGCGCCGCCATCGTCGCCGACCGCTCGCAGTTCTACAAGGAGCTCACCCTGCCCTTCTACGGTTACAACCGGCCGAACGCCAAAATCTCCGAGGGAGTGCGCGAGAACTTCTGGCTCCAGGGCATGCTGGGGTCACACAAGAGCCAGTACGACACCATCAAGGCCTTTTCGGAGACCGACTTCACCGAAGACCTCAAGAAGATCGATATTCCCACGTTCATCATGCACGGCGATGACGATCAGATTGTGCCCATCGGCGCCGCTGGGCTGATGTCCGCGAAGATCGTAAAGGATGCGACTCTGAAGGTCTATCCCGGCTATCCGCATGGCATGGCTACAATCCACGCGGCCGAGATCAATGCCGACCTGCTGGCCTTCATCAAGGGCTGACAACCGACCCCGGGGCGGGATTCCCCTAAAAATATGCCCGCCTCGGTGCCTGTCTTCATTGACATCACGTTTCACGGAAGCTCCGGCTGGCACAGCGGTATAATGGGGGTCGGACTTGGGCAGAATGCCGGAGGTAGCGGCAATGAGCTTATGCTTATCGTGGCAAACGAAGACGGGAAGTCTCGCATGCCGCTGGTCTGAGGCCGGGCAGCGCGTCGAATACAATCCGCACCGGTCTCAAGAGGCTTCAGAAATTCATACTGGCTATTTGCCGCCTGTTCCGGATTTTGCCAGCCACAGTCCTTTCGGAGGACCCTCCTGGTTCCAACCTCAGACGGCTTACCGTGATCTCGAATAGCGGATCCTGTGGATCGAAACTTACCACCATCGAATCTCGTGGGCTTCTACGCCCCGCTTTAGAGCTTCTATTCCGTTCATCGGCCGTCTATCCGTACACGCCGACGTAACGAAGAGGGAGTAAAATCGTTGGACAATCGAAAGGCCGGAGGACATCGTATGAATCGTCGGGAATTCCTCACCGCAGCCGCAGCCGGACTGGGCACTGCTTACATCAGGCCCTCAGCGTTCGGAGCCACCTTCGATATCCCAACGAAAAAAGTTCAGGCAACAGATACGGTCGTGCTGGGCAAGACCGGCATTAAAACGAGCCGTCTGGCGATGGGTACGGGCACGATCGGCTTCGCCGGCGGATCGAACCAGACGCGCGCGGGCCAGTTGGTGCAACTGCTCGTAAGCGGATACGATAGCGGGCTGATCTTCTTCGATACCGCTGATTCATATGGGAGCCATCCTTACGTTGCGGCGGCGCTGAAGCAGGTGGGGCGCAACAAGGCTGTGGTGATGACCAAGTGCGACGAGCGCGATCCGGCGCAGGCGAAGGCTGACATCGACCGGTATCTGCGCGAGCTGCGGACGGACTATATTGACATTTGCCTGATCCACTGCGTGACCGAAGGCGACTGGACGACGCGCTATCGCGGCGTAATGGACGTCTTCGAGGAGGCAAAAGAGAAGGGCAAGATCCGCGCCCATGGGGTTTCATGCCACTCGATTGAAGCGCTGAGGGCAGCGGCGAAATCTCCGTGGGTAGAAGTCGACTTGGTACGGCTGAATCCGGTGGGGGCGCACATGGATGCCGATCCGGATACGGTGATCTCCGTCATCAAGGAAATGCGGGCGCAGGGCAAAGGGATCGTCGGGATGAAGATCCTCGGACAGGGCGCGATGCGCACACGGCAGGATGAGGCGATCCGCTTTGCTCTGGGCACAGGCGTGCTGGATGCGTTCACGATCGGCGCGGAGAATCACAACGAGCAGCAGGACCTGATCCGCAGAGTGGCAGCTGCATAAAGCAGTCTCCAGTCGTCAGTTATCAGTCCCCCGGTTCCCTCCTGGTCTCTTTTACTGACAACAGGGGACTGGAAACTGTGGACCGCTTTACGATGAGACAATGTCCTCTAGATGACTCTGGGACGAAGCGTGGAAGTCGAGGAGCGGCGCAGGCGGCCTGTGCTGCGTGTATTGCTGGGCCTGACCGTAGCTCTGGTGGTCGTGGTTGTCGCTTCGGTGGCGGGCAGCGCGTGGTGGCTGAAACGCGCAATGCGCGATTCTCTTCCACAGCTTGATGGACAACTGAGCCTGCCAGGGCTGACGGCTCCGGTTATCGTGACGCGCGATCGGCATGGGATTCCCCACATTCAAGCTGCATCTCTCGATGACTTGTTTGAGGCGCAGGGTTATGTCACCGCGCAGGACCGCCTGTGGCAAATGGATATGGCGCGGCGTATGGCAGCCGGCGAGGGCGCGGAAATTCTGGGATCGAACTTGATCGAGCATGACCGCGTACAGCGCGTTCTGGGCATTCGTACGAATGCGGAGCGGCTGACAATCACTCTGAGCGATCGCGACCGGCGCTACTATGAAGACTACGCCCGGGGCGTGAACGCGTTTATCGATCAGCATCAGCAAAATCTTTCGCCGGAGTTCCGGCTGCTGCGGTACAAGCCGAAGCCGTGGCAGCCTGTGGACTCGCTGCTGGTTGCGATGAGCATGGCGCAGATCCTCGATGAGGACTGGGACACCAAAATCACCCGCGAGCGCGTGACGGAGCGGCTTGGTCCGACGCTGGCTACAGCGCTCTACCCAACGGGTTCGTGGCGGGATCATCCGCCGACGCAGGCGCCTCCCGACCTGACGGCGCCGCAGGAGAATATTCCGGATGTGCCGCTCGATGAGACGCAGACCAGTGTGGAAGATCTGCTGCATCTGAGAGAGCTGTTGCATGGCGCGCGTGCACGGTGCGAAGGCTGTACGCCGGGATCAAACGAGTGGGTGGTTTCCGGTGCGCACACCGCCTCCGGCAGGCCGATGCTCTCGAATGACATGCACCTGGAGTATGGGGTTCCGAACATCTGGTATGAAGGCGATCTGAAGGCTGGCGACTTTCACGTTGCAGGCGTTACGGTGCCGGGAATTCCGTATATTGTCGCGGGGCATAACGAGCATGTGGCGTGGGGATTCACCGCATTGTATGCCGGCATGCAGGACCTTTACGTCGAGCAGACGAATGGGCAGGACGAATACAGGAGCTCCGATGGCTGGCACCCGATGGAGCATGAACGCGAGACAATCCACGTGCGCGGCGGAAAGGATGTAGTGCTCGACGTGGCGCGTACTTCTCACGGGCCGGTGATCAGCCCGCTCCTGCCAAATGAGAAGCGCGTGCTGGCGCTGCGGTGGAGCGCATACGATCCTAAGTCCGTCGGCGTTCCGCTGTTCGAGATAGACGCGGCAGCGAACTGGCAGGATTTTCGCGCAGCGCTAAGCAAGTGGTGGGGGCCGTCGCAGAACGTGGTGTACGCCGACGACCAGGGGCATATCGGCTACCAGGCAGTAGGATTCATTCCCTATCGCCCGACCGGAATTTCTGGAGTGCCGATTGCGGACGCGAACCACGAGTGGCAGGGTTTTGTGCCCTTTGACCAGCTGCCGTCGACGCTCGATCCGGCGAATGGAGTGATCGCCACGGCGAATGCGCGGATCACTCCGGATGGATACCCTTTTGAGCTGACGCTGGCATGGGCCGATCCGTATCGCAATGAACGGATATGGAAGTGGCTGGCAGGCAAAGACAAGCTCACTCAGGCGGACATGCTGAAGCTGCAGACCGATGTGTATTCAGAGGTCGATCAGGAGCTGGCGCAACGGTTCGCATATGCCATTGATCATGCGAAGAGTCCGGACAAACGATTGCAGCAGGCAGCAGATCTGATGCGGTCATGGGATGGCGTCCTCGGCGTGGATTCGGCTCCGGCCGCGATTGTGGCCGCGGCCAGGACAGCTTTCTGGCCAATGCTGCTGAAGCCGAAAATCGGCGACGACTGGAAGCTCTACAAGTGGCCGGAGAGCGGCTTTGCGCGCGAAGAGCTGGTGATGCACGCTCCTGCTGGATGGCTGCCGGCACCGTACACGACGTGGAACGACTTTCTTGCCGACGTGGTACGGCAGGGCCTTGAGGCTGAACATGCGCCGGCCGACCTGGCGAAATGGCGGTACGGCAGCATGCATATTGTGCAACTGGAGCATCCCCTCTATGGGCTGTTGCCGTGGTTCAAGGGCTGGACGGGAACGGGCACGCAACCGCAATCCGGCGACACGGCCACAGTAAAGCAGACGAGCCGCACTCTAGGTCCGTCGCAGCGCTTCACTATCGACTGGAGCAATGCGGACCATGCGACGGAGAATATCGTGATGGGCGAGTCGGGCGACCCCTTGAGCGCCTACTATCGCGATCAATGGCCGTTCTGGTATGAGGGCAGAACGTTCACACTGCCCTTCAGCGACGCGGCGATAACGGCGCAGGCTTCGCACACGCTGCGGCTTGTGCCGTGAGGATTCCTTCCTGCCTTGGCCCGAGCGCAAAACGGCGGCGCTGGTCGCTGATTCTGGCATCGGCCGGGATTGCGGTTCTACCGCTGGCGTGGCGGGGACCATCGTGCGGCCACGACTTCGATTTTCATCTTGAGTCGTGGATGGAGATATTGCATCAGTGGGGCCAGGGTGTTGCATATCCGCACTGGGCTGCATCGGCAAACTACGGCGCAGGCGAACCGCGATTTGTCTTCTATCCGCCGCTCTCGTGGATGCTGGGCGCTTTGCTGGGCGCGGTATTGCCGTGGGCGTGGACGCCCCTGGCCTTCACGCTGATTACGCTCGCGGCGATGGGCGCGAGCTTCTTCCACATGGCGCG
>DATAQX010000592.1:0-3756 GCA_036264455.1 Silvibacterium sp.
ACCCAAAGAGCGCGGGTAAAGATCTTTCACATGCCGCCCTACAGCCCTCCTTGGCACTACATTTTGCTCAGTGTCGTAGCCATCTCCTTGCTTATCGTCGCTGCATACGCGCTACCGTTACCTAAGCGGAAGGAAAGTAACACTGTCCCGCGCTCTGCACCGGCTCCGCGGGTCGTGGGAATGGTCACTTGTGCGCTTGGTCTTCCATGGACGGCATTCGTGCTATTTGCCTTTGGTTCTTTCCCTACAATCCCATTCCTACCGGTTCTGGTGATCGGGCTCGCGTGGGCCACGTTTATACTTTTTCTAATGTGGGTCTGGACCTCAAGCGCTAACTGGCATGATGCCCACCGCTATGCGCTAGTGTTCGGCGGAGTGCTCGCTTGCATGCTCGGAGGTTATATCGTATTCAAGGTCAGCGGAGCGCTGCGTATCGACTGGATCGGCAAGGCGGTCCTGAATGTTGCCGCAGCCGCGTGGCTCATCTCACTTGCGCGCTCGCTGCAACGCCGCGAAGGAAGCTAGCCACTGCAAGAATGCAGGAACACGATGATCCCCCGCACCATATCAAACACAGGTTCTGGAAGGATGGTCGCCAATTCGGAAACAACCCTCGATTTCCTCAGCCGAAGACCCCGGTGACCTGGCCAAAATCGGAGTAGCGGAAGGACCGCCGGTCACTGGACCTTAATCCCCCGGGCTGTGGTACGGTTTGTCTTTTCGCGGCAGGCCGTCCGGTATCTTTCGATTGACGGCTAAGCAAATACCCGTTCCAATCCAAGTGGGAGACGTTATGACATTGAAGGACGTTGTCATCGCAGCGCGGATCCTCTTCAAACGTCCGGGCTACACATTGACAGCCGTCATGACCATCGCGCTCGGCGTCGGCGCCAGCACCGCGATCTTCAGCGTCACCAATGCAGTCCTGTTGCGGCCCCTCCCCTACCCCGATCCGGGCAAGTTGATCATTGCCGGCATGGACCTGCGCAAACGCAATGTTCACGATCTTCCATTTTCAAATGCAGACTTCATCGACCTTCGTGAAGGCACCAAGTCTTACTTTGCCGATATGGCCGGCGTCTTCACCGGACGCATGGTTGTTCCACAGGAAGATGGGACACCGCAACAGATTCGATACGGGATCGTGACCACAAACTTCTTCGATGTAATGGGGAGCAAGATTCTGTTCGGAAGAGATTTCAATGCGCTCGACGGGACTCCGCAACCACCTCAGGATCAGGCGGCCAACAACGCCGCATCTGCCACGGCCGCTCGGCTGCCCACCATCGCCGTTCTGAGTTACGAGTACTTTCGCATGCGCTACGGAGCCAACACCGCTGTACTGGGCCGGAACATGACGATTCCCGGCCAGCCGGGCCCTCTGATCGTAGGCGTCCTTGCGCCGGGCTTTCGCCTATACTTTCCACCCGATGCCGATGTCGAACCTGCCCCGGACATCTACTTCGCGAATCGTCTCAATTATGATTCTGCGAACCGCAAGAGCTTCTCCATCCGTCCCATCGGCAGACTTAAAGAAGGAGCCTTGCTCCAAAGCGCGCAGGGCGCAGCAGACGGCGTCGCCGCCCAGGCACGGCAGAGTTTCTCGCTCTCCCAGACGGCCGGCTATTACATCAACCTGGAACCGATGCGACAACATCTCGTGGCCGAGGTTCGCCCTGCCATCCTGGCGCTCATGGGCTCTGCGATATTCCTGCTTCTCATTGCTTGTGCCAATGTTGGTAATCTTCTTCTCGTCCGCGCGTCGTTGCGGCAACAGGAATTCTCCGTGCGTGCTGCCATGGGCGCAAACCGCTGGCGGCTCATCTCTCCAATTCTCATTGAAGCCGTCCTGCTTTCCGCAATGGGCACTGTTGTGGGCCTCGGACTCGCTTGGGCCGGAATCGTAGAGTTGCGCGTACTCGCTCCGGCAAATCTGCCCCGCCTCGACGATATCCGCATCGATGGCGCAGTGCTTGCCTACAGCGCGCTCGCCGGTCTCGTGTCTTCCGCCATCTTCGGCATCGTTCCGTCGTGGCGCGCTTCGCGCCCTGCGCTCATGAACGTGCTGCGCGGGGTTAGCCGCATCTCCGGTATGGGCAGTGGAGCGTTCCTCCGCAACGCGGTGGTTGTGGCTGAAGTCGCACTCTCTTTCATGCTGCTGATCGGGTCCGGATTGATGTTCCGCAGTTTCCTCAAGCTCCAGCACATCGATCCAGGCTTCGATCCCCACAACCTTTTGACCTTCCAGCTTCAGGGCGTTGGTTTCAATCGCCGCACTCCCGAGCAGCGCGCCGCCTTCATTCGCGTCGTCTTCCAGCGGTTGCAATCCATTCCGGGCGTCCAAAGCGTCACAGGATCGTTCCCGTTTCCCCTGACCGGCGAGTTCAGCCCCATCCGCTGGGGAACCGACGACGCTGCCCGAGACCCGAACCGTTTCCAGGCAACCGACTTTCAGATTGTGCTTCCCGGCTACTTTGAAACCATGCGCACGCCTGTGCTCGAGGGGCGCACCTTCACCGATGAAGACAACCTCCCAGGCCGCGATGGCGTAATCATTGATGAGTCCCTCGCCGCCAAAGCCTTTCCCGGGCAATCGGCGATCGGCAAGCACATCCTCATTCGCATTCGCACGCCCGAAGCAGAACGGGTCCAGATCATCGGCGTCGTTGCCCATCAACGCTTCAATTCACTGGCCGTTGCCGGACGCGAGCAGATTTATTTCACCGACGCATTTCTTGGATCCGGTGCGATTCAGTCCTGGGCCATCCGCACCGGAAGCGACTCCGCTTCCTACGAAAACCAGGTCAGGGCGACCATCAAGGCCCTCGATCCTCAACTTCTCGTTACCAGGATGGACACTGCCGAATCCCTCGTTCACGATTCGCAGGCGGGCACGCGCTTCTCCCTCTTGCTGATCTTGGTCTTTGCGGCAATTGCCGCATTGTTGGCCGGAGTGGGCCTGTACGGTGTGATCTCTACCTCGGTCCGGCAGCGTACCTCCGAGATCGGCGTGCGCATGGCGATGGGGGCCGCGCGAAGCGACATCCTCCGCCTCATTGTTGTCCAGGGCATGCGGCTCAGCGCAGCCGGCATTGTCATCGGTTTGATAGGTTCCATCGTCCTTGGCCGAGTGATCTCTGCGCTCCTCGTGGGCGGCGTGAAACCTACAGATGCCACCACCTTCGCCGCCATGACCTTTGGATTCCTGGCCATCTCCGCGATCGCCTCCTGGCTGCCGGCCCGCCGTGCCTCGATCCTCGATCCCGTAAAGGCCCTGCGCGAGCAGTGAGATTGATCCTTGTGCGTACCGAACAAAACGGCACTCCATCGGCCTTGCATCTTTTCGGGTCAGGATCGCTTTGTCCTCATTCCGGAACTGTCGACAAATCTCCAGTGTCATTAGAGCGCGCTTCATAAATCCGTCGTGTGTCAGGGCACAACTTCACCGCTGCCGAAAACTCCTCGAAAATGGGCTTTGTGTCAGGGCACGACTAAACAACCCTTGAAATCACGTAAGCTCCTGATCTTGCGATGTCCTACATGACCCGAGCGTCGGCACAAAAGTCAGGGCGGTGATATGGCCAACACCGTGGACCTTCAACAGTGCCTGTGTCTCGGGATACCTGGTCTGGCCGAGTTCTTGAATCAGCCGATCATACAGCTTGATCTTGGCTGTCATCCCCGCGATCTGCGACGAGGCCCATGAACAACCTCAGCATACGGAGCATACATCGGTCGTATCAAAGACGATGCCAC
>DATAQX010000150.1:0-4212 GCA_036264455.1 Silvibacterium sp.
CGCGTCAAAGATGCTCATCTGCTCTCCTTCGGGCAGAAGTCGCGTCACGCCGCCCTCCGTTCCCGGAGCCAGTTTGTTCCTGAGCCGTACGTTGGCGAAGGTCCCGCGGACCATGACTTCATGGTTGCCGCGCCGCGAACCATAGGAGTTGAAGTCGGCCTGCTTCACGCCATGATCGGTGAGATATTTACCCGCTGGCGAGGTCAGCTTGATCGACCCTGCTGGCGAGATGTGGTCGGTTGTAACCGAGTCGCCGAGTACAGCCAGCACCCGCGCGCTGTGAATGTCTTCGACGGCAGCGGGCGTCGCCGGCATGCCGTCGAAATAGGGAGCCTTGCGGATATAGGTGGAGTTGGCCTCCCATTGATACACATCCCCGGTCGGGAATTTGAGATGCTGCCAGTTCTCGTCGCCATCCGCGACCGTTGCGTACTCTTTGACGAAAATACCCGAGTCGATCGACGCGGTAATCGTCTCGGAAACCTCCTGCTGCGACGGCCAGATATCCTTGAGATATACAGCCTCACCCGCTTCGTCCTTGCCTAGCGGCTCTTTCTCAAAGTCGTGACCGATGCGTCCGGCAAGCGCATACGCGACGACCAGCGGCGGAGACATCAGATAATTCGCCCGCACATCCGAATTGATACGCCCTTCGAAGTTGCGATTGCCACTTAGCACAGAGACAGCTACCAGCCCGTGATCTTCAATTGACTTCGAAACATCCGCCGGCAGCGGTCCGGAGTTGCCAATGCAGGTCGTGCAGCCGTAGCCCACCACATTGAAGCGCAGTTTGTCGAGATATTCGAGCAGCCCTGCCTTCTCGTAATAGTCGGTAACTACCCGCGACCCCGGAGCCAGCGAAGTCTTCACCCAAGGCGGCACGCGCAGGCCCTTTTCTACAGCCTTCTTCGCCAGAATGCCGGCCGCCACCATGACTGAGGGGTTCGACGTGTTCGTACAGCTGGTGATCGCCGCGATCACGATCGATCCGTTGTCAAGGTACTGGTCCACATCCACGCCAAACCGGGCTTTAACCGTAGACGCAAGACCAGACCCGGGCCCTGCCTCGTGTACGCCCTGCGCTGCGTCAATCGTCTCGGCCGTATGTCCGCCTTCTCCCTCCCAGCGGACAACCTGCCGCACGCCATTCTTGTTCCCCGTCGGCCCCAGCAGATTTGGCAACTGTTTCGCGAAGTCCGGTCCGGCATCCTTCAACCGCACGCGATCCTGCGGCCGCTTTGGCCCGGCCACGCTCGCTTCCACCGTCGCCAGATCGAGCGAGATCGTCTGCGTATACTCCGCTGCCGGCGAATCTGCAGTATGGAACAGGCCCTGTTCCTTGTAGTAAGCCTCGACCAGTGCAATCTGCTCCGCGGTGCGCCCCGTCAGCCGCAGATAACGCAGGGTCTCCGCGTCCACCGGGAAGATGCCGCAGGTCGCGCCATACTCCGGAGCCATATTGGCAATCGTTGCCCGATCGGCAAGTGCCAGCTCGCTGATGCCCGCGCCGTAGAACTCGACAAACTTGCCCACCACGCCTAACTTGCGCAGCATCTCGGTCACGGTCAGGACTAAATCCGTCGCCGTGGCGCCTTCGCGCAGCTTGCCCGTCAGCTTGAAACCGACCACCTGCGGAACGAGCATCGACACCGGCTGACCCAGCATCGCCGCCTCGGCCTCGATTCCGCCCACGCCCCAGCCCAACACGCCCAGGCCATTGATCATGGTGGTGTGCGAATCGGTGCCGACCAGGGTGTCTGGATACGCTATGGTCTTGCCATCGGTATCGAGGGTGAACACTACTCGTGCCAGGTATTCGAGATTCACCTGATGGCAGATCCCCATCCCCGGAGGAACGGCGGAGAAGTTCGCGAAGGCTGACTGTCCCCACTTCAGGAACGCATACCGCTCGCGATTGCGCTGGAACTCGAGCATCGCATTCAGTGAGTATGAGTTGGCCGTGCCATATTCGTCGACCTGGACGGAGTGATCGATAACCAGCTCGGCCGGCTGCAGCGGATTGATCTTCTCCGGATCGCCGCCCAGCTGCTTCATCGCATCGCGCATCGCGGCCAGATCCACAATCGCTGGAACGCCTGTAAAGTCCTGCATCAGCACGCGGGCGGGCATATAGGCGATCTCGCGCGAGGGCTCGGCCTTCGGGTCCCACTTTGCCAGGAACTCAATGTCGTCCGCCGTTACACTCTTGCCGTCTTCCTGGCGCAGTAGGTTCTCTAGCAGGATTCGCAGGCTGTAGGGCAGGCGGCTCAGCGTCACGCCTTTCTTTTCAAGCGCGCTCAGGCGGTAAATCTCATAGGTGCGATCGCCGGATTTCAAGGTTGACTGGCTGCTAAAGCTATTGACTGATTTGCTCATTGCTTTTCCTTCCTCATCTCGTGGAGGCCCAACACGGGGCCCTGCATTCACCCTCCGAATCATAGGCGCGGGGCCGCTGCCGCTTGCGCAGCGCAGGCACATCTGCAAAATGTCTTCGGAGAAAAGCTTAATCAGTAGGAAAGGGTACGTCCACGGTCATGGTGGCCATGGCGAAAGCGTTTGAGAAGTGGCGGGAAATGCATCGCTTTATCTTCCTGCGAACATTTTATGACAATCCGCCCTCGCTGGCACTCGCTGATACGCTGGAAATCGGGAGTTTTCTTGAGCGAGACCATTCTGATTCACTTCTCCGGGCCGGATCATCCCGGACAGACCACGCTGCTTACCGGCATCCTCGCCGAATACGATGCCTGCGTGCTAGACATCGGCCAGGCCGTCGTCCATGAGACGCTTGCCCTGGGGCTGCTGATCGAGGTGCCGTCGGAAAAGGGCTTCACGCCGCTCAAGAACGCTCTGATTGAGAAGTCCCAGGTGCTGGGCCTTTATGTACGGTTCACGCCTATCTCCCCTGAAGCTCTCGACCACTGGCTCACGACGCAGGGCAAAGACCGATTCATAATCACCATCCTGGGACGCGCCATTACTGCCGGGCAACTCTCCCGCGTGAGCGCGATCATCGCCGACCACCGGCTCAACATCGACCGCATCGAGCGCCTCTCCGGCCGGCTTTCCCTTGCCATCCACACGGGAAACTCCAACGCATGTGTCGAACTGAGAGTAAGCGGACAGGTGAACTCCGAGGACCGGATGCGCGCGGACTTTCTTGATGCCGCTCAGGAATTCGCCATCGACATTGCATTCCAGCGCGAAAGCATCTTCCGCCGCAACCGCCGGCTCTTCGCTTTCGACATGGACTCGACACTCATTCAAGGCGAGGTTATCGACGAGCTGGCAAAGATGGCCGGCGTCGCCGATCAGGTTGTCGCGATCACTGAGTCCGCGATGCGCGGCGAAATTGAATTCAAGGAAAGCTTCCGCCGCCGTGTTGCCCTGCTTAAGGGATTACCCGAGCGCCGCGTTCACGAACTTATTGGCCGCATCCCGCTCGCCGAGGGTGCAGAGCAGCTCATCCGCACGCTCAAGGCTCTCGGCTACAAGACGGCCATCCTGTCGGGTGGGTTTACATTTTTCGCCCGGCATCTGCAGGAGCGCTTCGGCATCGACTACATCTACGCCAACTCACTGGAGCTCGCCGATGGAGCCGTCACCGGCGAGGTCAGCGGCAGCATTATCGACGGAGCCGGGAAGGCAAAGTTACTCGAGCACATCGCCAGGCAGGAAAAGATCTCACTTGAGCAGGTGATTGCGGTAGGCGACGGGGCCAACGATCTCCCTATGCTGAACCTCGCCGGAATGGGGATTGCCTTCCGCGCCAAGCCGCTGGTTCGCCAGAGCGCCGACCACTCGCTCACCCATCTTGGCCTTGACAGTCTGCTCTATCTCATCGGAGTCCGCGACCGTGACCTTGAAGGGATTGAGTACCCGCAAATGGCTGCAGGTGTCTGACCCCCTCCCCCCCGGCCTGGGCCACTTCAAGTGTAATTCATAGATTCTACAAGACTTTCATATGAGCAACTGGCGGGTAAATCATTGAAAACAGGGATTTTGCGAGTATCTCCCATGGCCTCAATCAGATACCGTATCTCATTCAAAACCAAAGGCTTAGCCGAGATTGATTGATTCTAAATGGTTTACCTGGGCGGACATTTGTTCATCCCTCGCATCGTATTTTCCCTGGCTCCCAAAATGAAACGGGCCTGACGGCGATGGCGGTCAGGCCCGTTTCCTCTATTTCTATTCTAGCTGGTTGAGCGA
>DATAQX010000135.1:0-19516 GCA_036264455.1 Silvibacterium sp.
GCAATTCACCAGCATCAGCGTCCTTTTGGGGCCGATCGCTAACCGCTCCTCAATTGAGAGATAGCGCTCGGATGGTTGAGCGGTCCACGAGAGTTTTTCGAATGCCAGGCGCATCAAACGAACAATTCTCTGAGCTGCCGGCGAATCTGCGAAACTCGGAGGACGTATCTCCAGCGCTTTTTCAGACATTTGTTTCCATCTCCGATCAGCTGATGCGCGTGACGCGAACAGCCAGTTTCTGGTCCACGACTTCAAATTCTGTCCAGGCAAGCTGCACCCCGCCGCACCAGACCGGGACATCCTCGCCATGCGACCAATGACTCTCAAGCACCGAGTCCTTTTCGAGAGCGAGTAAATTCTCGACGCGAAAGGAAGGAATCGGTACCGTTACGTCCAGCTGCACGGGAAGACAGGCCAGGGGCGAGTCGGTAGCCAGTGCCGCAGACGCAACGGCTTCCTGCGATTCGCTTTCGCTTCTCACTAAAAGGGCAGAGCCTGCGTTCTCGCGTTCACTACCGGAAGAAGGACCGGGATCGGGAGTGGAGCCCGAAGGCATGGTTGGAGTTTCCGTAGGCATGATGCCGTTGAAAGTGCATCCGAGTGGCCGAAATTGGTACAGGAGAGATTAGAAACTTCAAAGAATGATGAAGCAGGGCAGCCGATAATTTTGAGATTATTGCTGCCCTGAATCCGACTGCCACAAATACGTTAGTGAATCATATTGATTGTGTCCTGCGAGACCGCGTCGAAGGTTGTGATCGCCTTCGAGCTCGCCTCATAGGCCTGCTGCGCGATAATCAGGTCAGAAAACTGGGTTGAGATATTCACGTTCGAGGCTTCCAGGGCTTCGTCCTGAATCGTACCCAGCCCGCCGGTTCCTGCTACACCGATGCTCGCGTTGCCGGAGGCGAGAGTCGTCTGATAGAGGTTGCCTCCCAGGATGCTGAGCCCTTCGGGGTTCACCACATTGGCCAGCGCGATCTGGCCGACCGGCTGAGTCTTGCCATTGCTGAACTGTGCCGAAATCAGACCGTCGGAACCGACCGTGAAGCCCGTTGATGTGCCGCTGGCGTAGCCATCCTGAGAGGTCGCCGACACATCGGAGGAACCGGCGAACTGGGTGAGCGTCGGCTGACCGCTCGAGCCATATAGGTTCCAATTGAGGGTCATATTGCTGGCGCCATCAGCCAAACCCGTGAAGCTGATGCCTGGGACGTTGGCCGCCGGCGAAATCAGATTGCCGTTGGAGTTGAAGGTCAGCGTGCCAGTCAGATTTGCCCCGCCGGTTGCCTCTCCGGCGGGTAGTGAGATGCTGTAGTCCCAGGTGTTGGCACCGGTGTTCGTCAAGGTGACGGTCGCCGCATGGCTCTCTCCGAGCGAATCGTAAAGCGTGATCTGTGCGGGCACCGAAGTACCCACTGCGGCCGACGCATCCAGATTTGCCGTCATAGAAAAGTTCGCGGTGGCGGCTGGCTGCTGCGAAATGCCGTTCGGCGGAATCTGAATGGGGACAAGCGGCGCGTTGGTGTCCACGACTCCGCCCACCACCGGATAGCCCATGACCTGCAGGCCGCTCTGCGTGGTCAGATAACCTTGTGGGTTCACCGTGAAACTTCCATCACGCGTGTATTCGATAGTGTTGCCGTTCTGCACGATGTAGAAGCCAGCGCCAGTTTGCCCTCCGATGGCCATGTCGTCTTCGTTGCCGGTGGAGTTGACGCTGCCCTCGGTAAAATTGGTTGAGGTTGCGGATATCTGCGTGCCTGCTCCCACTTCAAGAGGATTTCCGGAGCCTGCGGTCCCGATCTGCTGATAAAACAGATCGCTGAAGCTGACCTCCTGGCTCTTGAAAGCAGTTGTGTTCATGTTGGAAAGGTTGTTGGCAATGGTATTGAGTGCTGTCGAAGACGACTCAAGTCCGGTTAATGGTATCGAAAACGATGACATATCTCTTCTCTCCTTTTATTGTGTTCGAGCGCGTGCATTTCGCTGAATTCGCCTCTACTTCTCCTGCACATTCGCTTTGAGTCGCGCAGCGAATTCTTCGAGGGCCTGTGTCTGCCCATTGCCAATTGCGTGGTTTGACCGGGGTGCGAGCGCGTTCGCCACCTGCTCTGCGGCAGCGTGCATCTTCGCATTCGAGGCCAGGCTGAGATTTCCTCCGGCTGCCGTGGTGGGCGCCTTAATCAATTGCGCGCTAGATCCTGAACGATCTGATGTGCCGGTTGAGGCAGTACCACCATCCAGAAACTGATTCATCTGATTCAGCTCCTGTAGCATCCCGTTGCTGGCTCCCGTGAGTGTAGGTCCTCCATCCAATGTCTGGTTCATCTGGATGAGCTGCTGAAGGCTATTGACCTGCACCAGCTGGTCCACGTACTCATTTGGATCGGTGTTCGCAGTTGGGTCCTGATTTTGCAGCTCTGTTACCAGCAACTGTAGAAAATCGTTTGCCGTAATGGCGGCACTCGAGGTAGATGAAGACGATGACGTCGAATTGGACGCGGAGGCGTTTGCCGTTGCCGTCGATCCAGCGGATCCATGAAAGGAAGCCGGAGTGAACGGCGAGGTGGTTGCGTGATGTGCTGGAATCTGCATGCTCTCTATGTGTCTCCTTTTTGCGTGTCGGAGGTTATGCTCGAACACTGATATAAGACAAGGGTCGCTCTTCGAAGCTCTCGTCGGCGTCTATCCCGGGGGAAGTTAATGTTGAGCTCGAGTTGAAGTCGGAAGAAGTCTGCCTATCTCCCCGCTGAGCATTCGAGTCCCGCTCCTCTCCGGCGCCCGTCTGGCTGCTGTTGCTTCCACCAGCAGGCTGCTGTTCCACGGCCATGCTGCCAACCTTCACCTCGCGCTCAGCCAAAAACTGGGCTAGCGATGGAAGTTGCGCAGCCAGGTGATCATGCGTCTGGCTGGATGTGGTCACGAGCGCGGCCGTCACTTGTCCCGCCGTCGATTGCGTCTTAATCTCCAGCCAGCCCAGAGATGGATCGTGCACGCCTACCGCAACGCGATTGGCGCCGCCATGGAAGACCGCCGATGGAGCAGCGGCGCCCTGATCCAGCGTCTGATAAGGATTGACCCCTATATTTCCACTGCCTTCGGCGGCATGTTGCGCGCGCGGCTGACTTAAAGATGCAGTTGTCTCGTCTATGCCAGCGGCATGCACTCCATTGGGCTCGGCAGAGGGCAGAGCCTGCGGCGATACGGCGGCGGTAACCAGGACTGGGATCGCGTGCTCGTTCTGGATAGCATGAGACACGGGGGACGATTCAGTCTTGATTTCCGCGTGCTCTACTTGCGTTGTCTGCACTTCGGAAGGCACGGGGGAAGCGGCAACGCCATTTGTCCTGAACTGTCTTGGCTCTGGTGCACCAGATTTTGACTTATCCGATACCGCAACACCAACTGGCATTTGGACTGCCACCGGGGCGGCATCTTCTGAATTAATTGCACCCACAAACGCAACGCCACTCTCCTTATGTCCAGCCGCGCCATTCGTTGGGATGCCCTCTGGATTGGAGCCTGCATCCTCAGCGTCATTCTGTTCCAATTCAACGCCGCTGGTTCCACCCACCAGGTTTCTGCCAATGCTCTCTGAAGGCAATTGCAGACTTGTTGCGATCTGAACTCCAGCAACTGCTTGCGGAGATCGCAAATGCGAGGCGATCGTGCTGCCGGAAAGTCCTTCAACAGCGGTTTGGGAAATCACAGCCAGATCGGCAACGGTGAAGTGCGCTGATGCGGAGGACTGCTGCTCCCTCTTGCGCTCCCCGCCCCTCACCGTACTATGAGGCTCGGTCGGTTCGCTCCTGTTCACAGTGCTGTTCGAGCTCGTTTTGTCGTCGACCCGCGGGGCAGAGACAGGGGCTTCATTCCCGATGGGTCCTGTCAGACTATTTGCTTCGATCGCATTTATCGAGGGCAAGTTCTGCTCGAGCCGCTGGGTGTTGCCTAAGCGGAGTTCTGCCTGATCGCGCATCGCGCTCATGGCCGGAAACGGTTTTGTATTCTCCTCATGCGGAGTCTGTTCCGCGAACACTTGTCCGAAATCAGCGTGCTTTCCCGCAAAGGAGCCGTCCGGCACACCCGCACGGGGTTGCGCTGTCACTTTTGAGATGGTGGCTGTGGCTGCTAGATTCGCAAGTTGCACGCTGTTGATCCTCTTCTGTGCTTCTTGCACTTCCCGTGCCATAACTTCCCTAAACAAACTACCTTGCTTAAGAACTCTCTCAGTGTTGCTGGTCAGTGGCCGTGCCGACTACGCCGGATCTGCATCATCGCAAACCAATCGTCCAAGGCTCTCTGGTCGCGATGCTCCTGGTTGATTCTCCGCAGCGCGGCTTCATTCTGAAGAACCGTCTCCACCTGCTGCCTTTCCTTCCGGTGCGCAAAAAAATCCTCCCGGCCAGCTTCTACCCGGCGCGCTGCAGCATGCGCCAGCGGCTCCAGTTGCCGCTCGCGATATTGAGCCATATCTCCTGCCGCTTCGGCTACTATCCACTTTTCCTTCACTGCCTGGTCCGCAGGTCCAGTGTCGGCCACGCTTCCCGTTTGATAGCTCTTTACGCCAGGAATGAGAGAGAAGGCTTCACGCCTGCTGGCTAAAGTCAAGCCCCTCTCCCGTGCGAGGGCGCGCTCAACTTGCGAAGCCTGTTGTGCCAGCCTCTCGAGTTCCGCGCGGCTCACCTCTTCGAGCAGAGCGCGCAGTCTGAAGATGCGAACCAGTGGGCGGCTCACGCTAGATCTCCCGGGCAAGCGTCATGAGCCGGTCATAACTATTGAAGAAGGGGATCCGCTCTCCAGAATCCTGTTCCAGATAAGCCCGGATCTGAGTTCGTGAACGGATCGCGCGATCAAGATCTGTATCCGTACCCGGTTTATAGGCTCCAATGCGGATCAAATCTTCGGACCGCGCGTAGGTCGCAAGCAGGCGGCGCACCAGGGCCGCTGCCGATTTGTGTTCGGGCGATATCACGGAAGGCATCAGGCGGCTGATTGAATCCAGCACTTCAATTGGCGGATACCAGCCTTCGGCGGCCAAGGTACGCGAAAGCAATACATGTCCGTCAAGGAATGAGCGGACCGCATCGACTAACGGGTCCTGCTGATCGTCTCCTTCCATCAGCACTGTATAAAACGCCGTGATGCTGCCAGTGCGGAATTGCCCGACGCGCTCGATCAACCGCGCCAGTTTATTGAAGACCGATGGGGTATAGCCTTTTGCAGTGGGAGGCTCACCGGCAGCCAGGCCCACCTCGCGCGCCGCCATGGCAAAGCGGGTCAGCGAATCCAGAACAAGCAGAACGTGTTTGCCCTGCGCGGCGAAGTACTCGGCCACGCTGGTCGCAGCCAGCGCCGCTCGCATGCGCAGCAGCGGTGATTGATCGGAAGTCGAAACTACCACTACTGATCGTTTCCGCCCTTCCGAGCCCAGGCTCTCTTCAAGGAACTCACCGACCTCGCGCCCGCGTTCACCGACCAATCCAACCACGATCACTTCGGCCTCACTGTTACGCGTCATCATGCCGATCAGAGTGCTCTTGCCTACTCCGGATCCCCCGAAGATTCCCACGCGCTGGCCACGTCCAACTGTCAGCAGGCCGTCCAAGGCGCGGATTCCGGTACCAAGAGGGGTGCGAATCGGAGTTCGTTCGAGAGGATGCGGTACTACTCCGTCAAGCGGAACAATGGCGTTCATGGCCGGCCTCCGTTCTCCATCGATCGGCTGGCCGAGCGCATTCAATACTCGTCCGATCAGTTGATCTCCGACCTCCAGATGCGGCGTCGTGCCCAGCCCCGCCACTGGATCGCCATAACGAATGCCATCAGAGGATTCGACTGGCATTGAGACGACGTTGCTTCCCCGGAAGCCGATAACCTCAGTCAAATGCCGTTCGCCCATGCTGTCCACGATTTCGCAGCACTCTCCCACGGAACAGAGCGGCCCGGCAGATTCAATTGTCTGTCCAACGGCCTCGAGCACCCTTCCGCGCCAACGTAAAGCCGGACGCTGCTTCAGCCGCGAAAAGTACGTCCCCAATAAATCCATCGTATTTACCGGCCGGCAGCTTGGGAGGCGCTCGTAATTTGATCCCGATGGTCGAGCAGGTCGAAGAATCCACGCTCGATCTCCGCCAGTTGCGCACGCACGCCTATATCGACACTACCCAGATGGGTTTCTATCGTGCACTCCCCTGTACTCATTCGCTCGTCGACAGCCAGTTCCGGACGTAGAGGCAGATTTGGCATTAACCGCAGCATTTCGGCCCACATCTCCCGTTCCCCGGGCGGGACTTTCAGTCGTACTTCAGTGGTCTCGGCAAGTTGCCCGAGTGCAACGCGCACCGCACCGGACAGTAGCAGGGGATCCATCTGCGCCTGGCGATGCAGAATGCGTTCAGCAATCTCCAGGGCAAGTCGTACCACCTCACGTTCCACCTGTGCCAGGTAACGGTCCCGGTCCAGGCGAAACTCTTCCAGCGCTTCAGCCAGATGCCCCGAGGCCGCGGCCAGGGCAGCGGAATGTTCGTTTTCCTGACTTTTTCGTCCTGTTTCGTAAGCCTCTTTCCGGACAGCATTCAGTCGGGTCCGAAAAGTTTGCTCGCACTGTTCCTGCTCCTCTTTGAGCTCTCGTATTCTGGCCTCGAGATCCGCCTGGGCGGGTTCTGAGCGCTCGTCCCCATGGACTTCGAGTTCTCCGGGTACTGTCGTCTGTCCAAGAGTTGCCGCCAAAATCGCGCGATACTCCATCAGTTGAATCTTTGCTTTCGATTGTCCGAGCATCCTTTATCCTTCCCTGGGTCCGGCTGACTATTACGGCGGTCACTCCGCAATAGAGCGCTCTGCCTTATGCCCGCAAAATTGCGGTCTAAACCATCAGGTCGTCGCCCTGTTCGAGCTTCAGAATGACTTTGCCTTCCGATTCAAGTCGCCGTGCGAGGGTCAAAATCTCCTGCTGCGCGCCCGCTACCTCGCGTGTTCGCACCGGGCCGAGGACCTCCATGTCTTCCTTCAGCATCTCGACAGCACGGGAAGACATGGCCCGGAAAATGTGGGCGCGCAGATCATCCCTCGAGCCGCGCAGAGCCAGCGCAAGCTGCCGTTTGTCGACCAGGGAAATAATTTCGCGCATGCTGGCCGAGGGAATCGTGACCAGGTCCTCGAAAGTGAACATCAGATTGCGGATGCTTAACGCCGTGTCCGGATCGTTTTCCTCAAGGTGTTCCAGGATCTTCTTGGCCTGCTCGACATCTTGCCTGTTCAGCAGGTCGGCGACAGCTTTGAAGCCCGAATATGCTTTGCGGCTCGAGTCGCCCACATTCTCGAGGCGCTTGTGCAGAATCACTGCGACCTTCTGCGCCATTTCGGGGGAGAACTGCCGCATCGCCGCAAGTCTGCGAATTGCTTCCACGCGATGCTCATTCCCTAGACTGTCAAGCACCTGCGAGGCGCGCTTAGGGTCGAGGTGAGCCAGCACCAGCGCCACCGTTTGCGGGTGTTCTCCATCCAGGAATTTGCCCAGTTGTGATGGGTCCACCTTCTGCAGCATGGCAAGGTTGCCTTGGCTAGCCTCCTGCGCGCGCTTCACCAAGGCCAGCAGGTCTTCAGCCCGCTGCTTGCCGAAAGAATCGATCAGCAGTTTGGTCGCGTACTCCAGACCCCCATGCATCATGTACTGCTGGGTTTCGAGCATCTCATAGAACTCTTTGACCACTTCGAAGGAGAGTTCGGGAGTAATGTTTTTTAGGTCGGCTAACTCTTCGGTGAGTCGCTGCACATCATTCTCGGGCAAATTCTGAATGATTTTCTTACCGATTTCGCCGCCCACAGCGACCATCAGAATGGCGGCCTTACGAATGCCCGGGAGTCCAGCACTCACAGAGCGCCGCTCCGGCGCAGTGGCCGCCGGGCTGGTCGATGCATTTGGCAGTGTATTCGGCGTCATAAGCTGCGTATTCGAAGCTTGAGTCATCATTCTGTATGGATCCAGCTCTGCAGCAACCGCGTGCTCTGTACGGGTTCACGCCGCAGATGATCGGCGACGTGTTCGAAGACCGCTTGAGCATGCTGCTTATGTTTTTCCGCCGCAAGCTGTTCAGCAGTCAGTTGCATTTCTGCTTCGCCGGCTATTAATGCCGGGTCAACGGCTGTTGCCAGGGCCTGGTTCATAGCCGCCAACTTCATCCTGGCCATCATTGGACGAACGACGAAGACCAGGAGAGCCGACATCGCCAGGAATATCGTCCCGTATTTGAGAAGAGCTTCTGACTGGGAGGCCGTTTTGAGGAGCCGCTCCCCAAACGCCGGCTCCTGTGCTGCCCGATCCTCGAAGGCCATATCTTCGACGTTGACCTGATCGCCGCGCGCTGCATCGTACCCCACCGTCGCCTGCGCCAACTCGGTCAGACGCTTCATCTCCTCAGGCGACCTCGCTTGCCAGCTCACCTGTTTGCCATTCACAACCATGTGGTGATTCACGAGGATGGCGGCAGTGATGCGACGAACCTGTCCAGTACCCTGCACGGTATGGCGAACCTTCTTTGACGCGCCGTATGTTCCGGCCTCCTGCTTCATGTTTTGCGTCTCGGACGTGGATTTCGGATAGACGGGCGGCTGCACATTGGGAGCGTTGCTGGCTGTCCCTGGAACCCCGGCTGCAACCGGTTGCCCTCCGGCCGTCTGTTCAGAACGCTGCATGGAGAGCGTAACAACATTGTTGGGATCGTAGGTCTCGTCCGTCTCGTCAGCAGTTGAAGTGTCGTATTCGACATTAACCGAGGCCCGCACGTTTCCAACGCCGGCCACCGGCTCCAGTGTCTCCACCAGCTTCGCAGCCAGCTCCTGCTCATGAGCTTCGGTTTCAGCGCCTCCACTCTTGCGGCCCAGCCGCCGACCCCCGGCATCAATCAGAGACACGTTTTCAGGATGCAGATCGTCTACCGCGCTTGCTACCAAGTTGCGGATGGAATCGCCTTCTTCGTCGGACAGCGTCCGCCGGCGCAGCTTCAGCACAACTGATGCCTTGGCGTCCCGCTGCTGCTCATTGAAGAGAGAATCATGCGGCATCACCAGATGTACGCGGGCCTCTTCCACGTCGGACAGAGTATTGATCGTGTGCTCAAGTTCTCCTTCGAGAGCGCGCTGGTAGTTCACCTTCTCATCAAACTCCGAGCCGACCCAATTGGGCTTGTCAAACAATTCGAAACCCATGCGTCCGCTACGCGGTCCTCCTTTGGCCGTGGTCGCCAGGCGAGCTTTGTCAAGATGGTCAACCCCGACTCTTAAGGTTGTCCCATCGGGCGAGACGTCAAAGGGAATCCCCGCCGCCGTTAATTCTGATGCCATCTCGCGCGAATCCTGAGGGTCGAGCCCGGCGTAGAGTGTTCGCCAATCGGTGCGCGTTGCATACCACATCAACCCGATGGCGCATGCCAACACGAAAGCCGCCGTCCCTGCGAGCCATTTCTTCTGGAGCGGGTCGAGTTCTTTTATGCGCGCTATCAAGCTTCTGACCAGCGCCGTCGCTCGTTCGTCCAGACTCTTGGTGCCCGTGATGGCCGTAAGCTGTCGATTCTCGTCCATTTGGCGTCTTCCGCGCAGGCTTCCTGTTTAAGCAGGTTCGCTAAAACTGCATTTGCATGACTTGCTGATAGGCAGCCACGGCTTTGTTGCGCACCGCCAGCGCCATCTCGAAAGCCAGATTCGCCTTTTGGGTTGCGATCATCGCCTGATGCACATCGACGCCGCTGCCGCTCATCAGGCCTTCAACCGTGGATGAAGCCTGATTTTCAAGATTTTGCTCGCTATCGATCGCGTTCTTGAGCAGATTTGAGAAGGGAGCGCTACCAGATGCCGCCCCGGGAACAGATCCTGCTTTCAGGAAGCTGTCAACGGGTACACCTGCACTGAGACTAGAAATCCAGTTGGATTGCATGGAATATCTCCTTAGGGATTACTTGAGTATGTCGAGCGACGAGCTGATCATGCTCTTTGTCGCCTGCACAGCTGAGCTGTTCAATCCGTAGGCGCGTGTTGCGCCCATTAAGTCCACCATTTCGGTCAGTGGATTGATGTCCGGATACGATACGTATCCGTCCTTGTCCGCGTCCGGATGCTGCGGATCATAGCGACGCAAACTGGCACTTTTGTCGGAGACAACAGCTGAGATTTCCACCCCGCCGATATCGCCGTTTCCTTCCGAGAGCAGGTGACCAGCAAAGCTCGTCCGTTCGGGAACCTGCGACTGAAAGATCACATGCTGACGCCGGTACGGCCTTCCGTCTGCAGTCCGCGTTGTCTCGGCATTCGCCATGTTCGAGGCCACTACTTCGGCGCGTAACCGCTCAGCCTGCAGAGCCGATCCACTCACTTCCAGGACTCCAAATAAATTCATGACAATTCGCTCCGGCTCCTATTTCGTGTCGACGTGAATGGCATCAAGCACAGTCGAAAATTCACTCTTCAACAGTTCGATGCCCATGCGGAATTGCAATTGCGCCTCGGCCATTTTCATGCCCTCGCGATCCATGGACACGTTGTTGCCATCCGGCCGCTCAATCAACCCGTCGACCAGTCTTACGGAGGCGACAGATCCAGGCTTCGTGTCCAGACTTTTCGCATCCAAATCGCGCTTTCTGCTGGCCAGAGACTCGCCCATCGAACGTTCCATCTCTTCGGCGAAGTCGAATCCCACTGTTCGATATCCTGGCGTATCGATGTTTGCCATGTTCTGTGCCGTGAGCTTTAGCTCCAGAGCAGACATGTTCAGATACTTCCCCAACTCGTCGCTCAACAGCGTTGTTATGTGCATCTCTTCCTTTCTGGAGTTATCCTTTCAGGCACAACGATAGACAGCCTTGCGTACGATTCTTTACACCATAGCTTCTGCATGAACTTGACCACTCAAGACGTATCCAACATTAGCAATCTCTCAGATAGTCTCCCCGCAATCCCCAAATTCAATCTCATTCGCGGTGATTTCAGAGCGATCCTCGGCTAGAATCCAGGCTCTCTCCATGACGTGCTCGAGTTCGCGAATATTTCCGGGCCAGTTATGTGCCTCAAAACTCGCCATCGCACAGTCGCGCAGCAATTTCGCGGGGCTGGTTTCTCCCATGCGCTCAAGAAAGTGCCTCACCAGCCGCGGCAAATCCTCTCTGTGTGCGGCCAGCGCGGGAGTACGTATCAGGAACACTGCCAGCCGATAGTAGAGATCGGCGCGGAAGCTGCCCTCGTTGACCAGGTGCGCTAATGAACGGTGAGTCGCCGCCACGATTCTGACATCCACCCTCACTGGTTCGTTCTCACCGACGCGCTGCAACTCGCCGCTTTCGACAAATCGCAATAACTTGGCCTGCAAAGCCAAGGGCATCTCGCCAATCTCGTCCAGAAAGAGAGTGCCTCCATGTGCCGCTTCTATCCGCCCAACCCGGCCCTGCACGGCGCCCGTGAATGCGCCGCGCGTATGCCCAAACAGTTCCGCTTCAAGGAGCGATTCAGGAATGGCCGCGCAATTGAGCGCGACAAATGGTCGTGAAGAGCGTGGACTCAAACGGTGCAAGGCTCGCGCCACAAGTTCCTTGCCCGTCCCTGTCGGACCCTGCACAAGGACCGCTGTTCTATGCGGCGCCACTAGCCGGATGCGGCGGCTCACCTCCAGCATTGCCGGGTGATCGCCAATGAACTCCGGCAGACGGCAGGTTGCATCGATGGTGATGCTGCTTTTGCCGCCAATCGCCGGCTCTATGCTGCTCTCTGACCTCAAGAAGGCTGCGTTTTCCTTACTGAGCACACTGAGTGCGGCTTCGTCTATATCGCGCGCACGCGATTTATTCTTTGTGTCTCTTTCAATCATCGGAGCTGAGTTCCAGGCCGCCCCGTCCGCGTCCTGTCCGCGCCGCAGCGCAAACAGGACCTCATTGCGTCTCGGACTGCGCGCCGTGCTTCGCCCGGCCAAGGAATCATCCATCGTCACCAGGTCAACTCCCGGATGCAGCCTCTCGAACTCGGCGATGAACTCCTGAATCTCCAGGTCCGGCAACCAGGAGTCGAGAATCACGGTCTCCGCGGGAGAGGCGTCAAGGTGCGCCAAGGCCTCGGCCCCTCCAGCGGCTTCACGCACCTGCCAGCGGAGTCCTGTCAAGGCATCGCGAACGCGCTGGCGAAAGGACAGGTCTGCGCTGGCCAGCACGGCTGTTCTCGGCGCGGCTATCGAGAGTCTCGTAGTCGGAGTTGCCACCGTATGTCCTCCAGAAGGGTGAATTTCCTTCGATTCCAATTTCCCAATGCGGTGCTTCGATGTTGTCTCGCGCGGCACCCGTCAGACGTGCAGTCCGACGGCATATCCTTCTCCGCGCACAGTTTGGATCAGAGGATGCGTTCCGTGATCGGCGAGCTTCCGCCGTAGGTAGTTCACATACACATCCACCACGTTGGTACTGGCGCTGGCGGGCATATTCCAAACTCGCTCCAGCAAGGTTGACCGGGACACAGCACGTCCGCGATTAAGCAGCAGATATTCAAGAAGAGCGAACTCCTTGTTAGTAAGGGAAATCACCGCACCGCCGCGAATTACCGTCCGCTCGACGCGGTTCACCTCGAGATCGTCCTGCCGCAGCAGGAGGTTGGCGTCCCGTCTGCGGCGCAAGAGCGCCCGGCAGCGCGCGCGCAACTCCGCCAGCGAGAACGGCTTCAACATGCAATCGTCGGCGCCCATGTCGAGGCACTTTACGCGCGTCTCCATCTCACTGCGCGCGGTCAGGATCAGAATGGGAAGGTCCTCAGTTACGGAGCGGAGAAAGCGCAGAACCTCGGCTCCGTCCTTACGTGGCAGGTTCAGATCGAGGATGGTGAGGTCGGGCGACTCCTTAAGGAAGGTATCGACGGCGGCCTGACCGTCGCTTGCCAGGCTGACGTAATGACCGTCGGCTTCAAGTCCGCGAGTCAGGAACATGCCCAAGGCTCGATCATCTTCCGCTACGAGAAACCGCATGTCGTTCTCCAGGCGCGTGCAATTCGCCGCTTGCAGGAACAACATCTCCTGTCTCGGAATCAGACACAAGGAAAGAGTGATTGCGGGAGTGCTTTGAGTTCGCGGATGGGAAGAGATGGTGAGATGAGTTTCATAATGGGAGGGAATTGCAGGATTGTTGACTTGGCAGTTGACAGCGGGATCATGCGAATTCTGAGTGAAAAATAATATCTTCAGTTCGCTTTTTATTCGCTATAATTCGCACATGGCCGTCACCCGCCGCCAAAAAGAGGTGCTCGACTTTATATCGGGCTTTGTGCAGCGCAATGGATACTCCCCTTCGTTTGAGGAGATAGCCCACGGCCTCAATCTGAGGTCGCTGGCCACGGTGCACAAGCACATCACCAATCTGCAGCAGAAGGGTCTGCTGCAGCGGGAGCATAACCGCAGCCGGTCGATCGATGTGATGCCGCCGAAGACGAAGGCGCGGCCGGGGGACCGGCTTCCGCTGGTGGGGCGCATCGCGGCGGGCCTGCCGCTCGAGGGCGTCGAAACCTCAGAGAGCATTTCGCTGAGCGACATCGTCGGCAACCGCGAGGTCTTTGCGCTGCAGGTGCGTGGCGACTCCATGCGCGATGAACATATCGTCGATGGCGACTATGTATTTGTCGAGCGAGTGTCGGCGGCGCACGAAGGGGATATTGTCGTTGCGCTCGTGCGAGGGGCGGAGACTACACTCAAGCGCTACTACGTGGAGGGTTCACTCGTCCGGCTGCAGCCTTCGAATACCGAGATGGACCCGATTTATGTTCCGGCGGCGCAAGTCGCCATCCAAGGGCGGGTTCTGGGCGTGATGCGCAAGTATTGATTTTGGCCCTTTGGGTACCCCTCCCCCCGGTCTTGTATTTTGAAACCGATTCATTCTAAAGGGTTAGACTGAAACCGATTCATTCTAATAAACTTATTCGAAACCGATTCATTCTAAACAGCTTACGGCTAGACTACGGTTTCTCAATTTCAGATCATTGATTCTATTCGGGATTCCGGTAAATCGTTCAATGCAAAGAGCCCATCCTTAGCGGATGGGCTCTTTTTCTATTCTCTAACTCTATTTTAATTGATGGACGGTTATTCTCGGCCAGGTTTCGTGGCTGATTGTGATCCAAAAAATGAATGCGTTGTACTGTTCCGCATGTATGCGGGCGATGGGCGCATTCCGCCATGTGCTTCTCTCCGGGCTAATCCTCCAATGGCTCATCGATCCAGCGAGCGCGCTCTCGGCTGAGATCTCGCCGAAACCTACGCAGCACGGCCGAGGGTTTGCGGTCGGCAAGAAAACGTCCAGACCCAACCGGAAACGTGAGCACATGAATTCAAAGAAGCGTTAAGTCCCGCATGTGTTCTTGCCTCACGCAAGTCCAATGGACGGCCCACTGGAAGGGTGTTTCTCGTTCCCCATCGTCAACAACGATGGAGTAAACTGCAACGCGAGCGAGGGGCACGATGCCGAGCCACCTGTTTGTCAGTTACTCGACGGTAGACAGCAAGAAATTTGCACTCTGGCTGGCAGACAAGCTTGTCTCGGGACCGCCGTCCATTCAGGTCTGGGTGGATAAGCGGGAGGAGCATCCGGGACTGGATTGGGACGAACAGATTGTGGAAGCGATCCGGGGCTGCGCGGCCCTGCTGTTCGCAATGACCAGTGATAGCGTGCGGGCGCAGTCGGTCTGCAAGGACGAGTGGGTACGAGCCCTCAAATACAAGAAGCCCGTCATTCCGCTCCTGGTCGAACCTGATGCGGAATTACCGTTCCGCCTGGGTTCGAGGGAGTATGTCGATTTCACCGGATCCCACGAGGCCGCTCTGGCGAGGCTGCGGTTGCACCTGGAATGGCTGCAGTCGTCCACCGGACAACTGCAGCAGTTGAAATACAGGCTTGCGGACGCGCAGCGGGAACTCCGGCGGCCCGACAATGAGCAGTCGCCGCGAATCCTGGGAGATATCGCTGAACTGGAGAAGCAGATCGCGGACCAGGAGGCAATCCTCAAAAACCCTATGGCCGCCGAACAGCGCGTCGATGAGAGGGTGGAGCACGGACTGGAACGTGAACGCGCCCCTGTCAAACCGGTAAGAGGCATCAACAGGAGGCGAAATTCATCAACCCGCCGCCGGCGGTGCCGCCGACCTGGTTCCAAAACCGGCATTCAGAGAGCGAGCGCCTCGCCAATTTTCTCAAGGATCCTGGTCTGCGGCTGATGACGGTTGTCGGCCGGGGAGGAATCGGGAAATCGGCGATGGTCTGCCGCGCAGCGCGTGATGCAAGCGTTGGCAACAGACCGCTATCCCGCCTGTCGCGGTGGATTATCTGCTCAAGCCGTATGTGACAGGCGTGGATAGCGCGCCTGTTTTGAAGCGGCTGGTGAACATGCAGTTCGCGCGCCGCGAGTCCGGCCGCTAAAACATCGGCTTCGAAAGCCGGATTAGTACAGTGAAGACGGCTTTCAAGGCTACTCGTGCCGGCGACGGCGCAGTAAAGGCCGCCAGGCTCATATCAGCGTCGCTTGCGCCGGAATAACAAGATACCCAACACAACACCCGCGAGCACAGCGCCGGCCAGTTTGTTTCGGCTGGTGATAGGGATGAAGCGGGTTTGCTGGTCGCTCACCTCGATCACGCCTATGGGTACAGCTCGCACGCCTCCGCCACCACCACCGCCTTCGCCCTGGGCAGTTGAATTTGCCATGCCCCCGGTGCCTGCTCCCGCACCATAGCCATATGTGAGTTTTGCAACAGGGATGACGGTCTTTCCTTGCGCGGTGATCGGTTCGCCGAAGATGGTTTTCACTCCGGCCTGGCCGATGATGCTTTCCCTCAGCGATTGCAGAAGAGCGACACTGCCCATAGGAGAACTCCTTGGAGGAACCATTATCCTCCATGTGCCGCAGGTGTGCACGCAGTGAGCTGTCCTGTCTTTCCTTTTTTACAAAGAACGGCCCAACCGCAGTGGCCGGGCCGCGGGCGAGCAATGCAACTTTTTAACGGCCGAGGCCGGTTGCCAATGTCTTCACCATGGTGCCGTTGGCATCATCATCCTTGACGGCCCAAACGAATGCGCCACCGAGGCCTCCCGGTACACGCAGATCGATGTACAGTGCCTTCAAAAGGGCGGTGTCCGGATCGTCGTAGGTGTAGAAGGTCTGAGTGGTGGGGTTATAGAGCGTAACCGCAATCCTGCTGAGATCGAAGTAGCTCTTGTAGCCGTTGGCGGTGAGGATTGAAAGCGTGGCGTAGGTCGCGGTACCGGGAGTCAAAAGCGTGTCGCATCCGGGAGTGTTGCCGCTTAGATCGGTACACGGGCCCGTTCCATTTGCCAGCAGAACAGCGGAGGGTCCGGTAGAAGTCTGATAGAGACCGTGATTGACGTTGGGAACGCCCGTCCAGCCGGCCGCGTAGAGAGGCACACCCATAACATACTTCTGCGGAGGCACGCCTGCTTTCAGATATGCAGTGACTGTGTCGTCGATATCGAGATGCTGGCCGAAGGCGGGGTCCTGGCGGGAATCGAACAAGGGAGATGCGTCGTTGGTCGTACTTTCCCAGGTTCCGGCATAGTTGTAGCCGTCGATGGTGATGAAGTCTACCTGTTTGGCTGCATTTTTGAGATCGATGTTGGTGTAGTTCTGGGCACCGGCCGGGCCATCGAAGCTGAGCACATACTGCTTGCCGGTTTGCGCACTGAGGGCATTGAGCTGATTGCGGAACTCCTGCAGAAGGAGCGTGAAGTTCTGCTTGTCAGCGGCAGCGGGAAATTCCCAGTCGATGTTAAAGCCATCGAAGAGGCCGGGCGCGGTGATGTTTCCGTTCCAGTCGCTGCCTACATTTCCGACGACAAACATGTTGATGCATGATGCAGCGAGAGCCTGACGGCCAGCCGGCGTGCTGGCAGCAGTTGAAAAAGCCTGGGCTGCCGCGGCGCTGGCGCCGCCGAGAGAAATCACCGTTTTCAGTTTCGGATGAAGCTGCTTGAGCTTGAGGATCTCGGCGAAGTTGCCGTATAAGGGCCAGGTGTCGGCAATGCCGCCTACCGGAGGAAGGTTGTTGTCTTCAAAGTCAGCCCAGGCATCGGCGATGACGCAGGTGTTGGAGGATGGATCAGTGGCACTGGCCGATACATTGCCGAATGCATAGATCAGGTGCGACAGCTTAGCGGCTGAACCATTACTTTCCAGATTCGCCAGATTATAGTTCGCGTAGTAGATACTCCATTCTTCGAAGAACCCGGCAAGAATCTTGCCCTGGCTGTTCTGGTTTTGCGCAAATGCGGGAGCACCGCACGCGACAAGCGTAAAGAAGGTTACGAGCAGAGAGAGGGCAGCGCGGAAGAAAAATCCTTGTTTCATTGGAGGCGCCTTTCGGGTGGAAATTGGGACGGGCGCAGTATAGACCTCTATACGTATAAATGTCTGCATGGATTTTTTTCATCCAATTCGACACCGTTAATTACGGGCAGCGGCGCGACTTTTTTCGCCTGTTGGGCGTTTACTGGTAACAGGAGCACTCCTCATGTCTTTGACTCGCCGTGCATTTATGAAGGATGGAGCGCTGGCGGTTGTGGGCGCCTCAGCGGTTCCCGCATTTCTTACGCGCAGCGTGCTGGGGCAGGCCACCACAGCGCAGGCCCAGGGGAAAAAGCTGGTGGTCATCTTTCAGCGCGGCGCGGCCGATGGGTTGAACATCGTCGTTCCCTACCGGGAGAAGACGTATTACGAGCTACGCCCGACGATCGCAATTCCGCAGAATCAAGTGATCGATCTGGACGGATTTTTTGGGCTGCACCCTTCCATGCAAGCGCTCAAACCGCTTTGGGACCAGGGTCATCTGGCGGTGGTACACGCGTGCGGCTCGCCCGACCCGAGCCGGTCTCACTTCGACGCACAGGATTTTATGGAGTCGGGGACGCCGGGGTTTACGACCACTCCGGACGGCTGGCTGAACCGGGCGCTGGCAGCCGAGGATGCTGCGAGGCCGGGGCATAAGAAATCGGTCTTCCGCGCGGTCGCGCTCGGGACGCAGCTTCCGCGAACTCTCGAAGGCAGGATTCCGGCGGTGTCGATTGGCAACCTGAAGGACTTTAATGTAGGCGGCCAGAATCCGGCGGCGGCTCCGATGTCGAACGGCTTTGAGGCGATGTATGACGAATCAGTTAATGCGGTGCTGCACGGAACAGCGACGGAGACTTTCGAGGCGGTCAAGATGCTGAAGGCTTCCGATCCGGGAAAATATACGCCGGCCTCGGGGGCAAAGTATCCCGGGGCTTTTGGCAACAGCCTGAAACAGGTGGCTCAACTGATGAAGGCAAACCTGGGAGTCGAGGCGGCGTTTGCCGATATTGGCGGGTGGGATACGCACCAGAATCAGGGCAGTGTGAATGGCCAGCTTCCCAATCGCCTGAAGGAGTTCAGCGAATCGCTCGCCGCCTTCTGGACAGACATGGGGGACGACGCAGAGAACATTACGCTGGTGACGATGTCAGAGTTTGGGCGCACCGTACATCAGAACGGGACAGGTGGAACTGACCATGGCCATGCCAATGTCATGTTTGTCCTGGGCGGTCCGGTAGCGGGCACGAAGGTCTATGGAAAATGGCCGGGGATGGATAAGAGCCACCTCTATGAAGAGCGGGATCTGGCCATTACGACTGACTTCCGGCAGATTCTGGGCGAGGCGGCATTTAAAACCCTGGGAGCAAGAAATCTGGAGATGGTATTTCCGGGAGCATCCTTAGAAACCAATCACTTTCTCAATCTTCTTAAAGCTTAGTTTGAATAACAGCGGGTTAATAACCTCAAGATTTCCACAGAATTTCCACGCGAGTCCGACTGGCTAACTGGAAGATAAAGCCAGAGCCTATTAACAAGCCTAACTCGCAGCGAAAGTCCGAAACGGCGCATAGATCAGGCTCTCTGACAGGGGCATTCTTTTTCTTCTCACCAGCATTGAATTATTTCGCTGCTTAAAGTGGCGGTGCTGAATTAGACTCATCCCTGCCCTCCCCTATACCTGTCCCTCCAAAAAAATTCGAACCATTAAAGGAAAATCATGAGCGCTTCCACCGTCGCGCAAGTTACGCCCGACCGAATCATGCAGTTCGCCTGGGGTTATGCTCCTCCACTCATTCTTGAATCAGCCATTCGTAATGGTATTTTCGATGCGCTCGACTCAGGACCCAAGAACCTGGACGAATTGCATGCCGCCACGGGCACATCCGTGCGAGGACTCGCTGCGATCGCAAATACACTGGTGGGTCTGAACTTTCTGGCTAAGGATGACACGGGACGATTTTCGCTGATGCCGGAGAGCGCCGCGTTCCTGGTGCAGAGCAAACCTAGCTTTATGGGAGGAATGATTCTCCATACCAGCGAGCAGCTGATTCCAAAGTGGCTCAGCCTGAACGAAATCGTGAAGACAGGCAAACCGTTGACGGCAGTCAACCAGGAAGAGGCCGGCGGGGCATTTTTCGAGCAGTTGGTGCTGGATATTTTC
>DATAQX010000048.1:0-3486 GCA_036264455.1 Silvibacterium sp.
CGAACACACCCTGCGACTGACCGATCTGTACGCCAGGTGCGCTGCCGACATGATTGAGCGCAAGCGTGCCGAGGAGTCGCAGAGCAAGCTGGCCTCACTGGTGGAAAACAGCCTTGATTTCATAGGTATCGCTACACCAGACGGCCAGGCCACGTTTGTGAACCGCGCTGGTCAGCGACTGGTCGGGCTGGACGGAGATCAGGAAGCTCGCTCAAAGAGGATTGAGGAGTATGTCCTCCCGGAAGATCGGCCCAAGTTGCTTGAACTGGTCTTGCCCGTTGTTTTCAAGGAAGACCGGTGGGAGGGCGAACTCCGATTCCGGCACTTCAAAACCGGAACCGCGATTCCAATGCATCAGCACGTTTTCTTCATCAAGGAGCCGGGGACGGGGCGCAACCTTGCGATGGCCACGATCAGCCGCGACATGCGTGAACGCAAGCAGGCTGAGGAAGCCATGCTGGCGGCGCAGGCGCAACTGGCTCACATCTCACGTGTGGTAACGATGGGAGAACTGACGGCTTCTGTCGCCCACGAAATCAATCAGCCTCTCAGTGCCATCGTTAACAACGCCAACGCTTGCCGCCGGATGCTCAAATCCGGTTCCACTGACCTGGAAGAGGTGGAACACACGGTGACCGATATCGCCGAACTGGGCCGGCGCGCGGATGAGGTGATCTCCAACATCCGCGCGTTTCTGCGGAAGTCACTTCCCGGCAAGAGCCGTCTGGAAATCAATCCTGTGATTCATGAGGTAATTGCATTCATGGCGTCGGAGCTTTCAAAAAATGAAGTGTCGATCCATACGGACCTGAGCCCGAAGCTGCCTCAGGTCCTTGGGGATCGCGTTCAGCTCCAACAGGTCCTGTTGAACCTGATGATCAATGCCGTCGAAGCTATGAGTTCAATCGTTGGTCGTTCGCGAGAGCTTTGGATTCGGTCTCAAGCAGACGATAGTGGGACGATATCGATAGCCGTTCAGGATACGGGTGCCGGTCTGGATGCATCCGGAATCAACAATGTCTTTAACTCCTTTGTTACGACAAAGCCTGGCGGACTCGGCATGGGCCTGGCAATCAGCCGATCCATCATCGAAGCGCACGAGGGTCATCTCTGGGCTCGTCCCAATCAGAACTACGGCGCCACTTTCGAGTTCACCCTGCCCGCATACGCGGCATAGGTTGATCGAAATCGTCGAGGATCGACCGGGTTCGGTTTTCGAGCAACAGCTGCAAGTCCCGACACCTTTCGCTACACGAGCTCATTGATATACGACTTCAGTCGTACGATCCCTCTTCGCGTCCCATCCATCACAAGGCTATGAGCCCCACCCCCCACTCGCCTCGGTCTCAGAGAGGAGCACCATGATGACTCGGATGACTCGAGCCCTACGCATCGCATTTCTCACTCTTTGCACACTGATCCTGATGCGACCATCCTTTGGGCAGATTTCCATCACGGTTGCATTCCCACCGCCGGCGCTGCCGATTTACGAACTGCCTCCCTGTCCTGCAGCGGGGTATTTGTGGGTGCCCGGCTACTGGGCTTGGGATCCTGACTACGGCTACTATTGGGTCCCCGGAACGTGGGTCCTTGCGCCTGAGCCGGGATTTCTATGGACGCCGGGCTGGTGGGGCTGGGAAAGTAGCGGTTTCGTGTTCCACGAAGGCTTCTGGGCTGGTGAAGTCGGATTTTATGGCGGCATCAATTATGGCTTCGGCTACTTCGGCGCAGGTTTCGTCGGCGGCCGCTGGGAGGGAGGAAGATTTCTCTATAACACCGCTGTCCTCAATGTGAATACCACGATCATTCACAATACATACATTGATCGAACGGTGATCGTGAACAATACCACCATCAACCGCGTCAGCTACAACGGCGGCGAGGGCGGCGTCAGAGCGCGGCCGACACCGCAGGAAGAAAGGGTCGCGCAGCTACGGCACATGCCGCCCGTTGCCGCACAACTGCAACACACTCAAGCTGCCCGGGCGAATCCGGTGATGCGCGCTTCGCAGAATCAGGGAAAGCCACCTATCGCTGCGACGCCCCGGCCCGGACAGTTCCGCGGCCAGGGTGTTGTTCCCGCAAGAGAAGCAGGAGCGCCTTATCATGTCCCGCCCAACATGCCGAGTCGCAATGCGCGCCAGCCGGGAGCCGACAACGGCCACCCTGGCGAGAAGCCGGTTCCGCACGAAGGGCCTCCGACGCGCGCCAGCGAACTCCAGCCGCACCAGATCACGCGGCCCAACACCGGCGATGCCGAGCTGGATGAGAAGTATCTGAAGGAGCAGCAGCAGCTGATCGACAAGCAGAACGAGGAGCACCTGCAACTCCAGCAAGAACAGGAAAGAGAGCGTCAGCAGGCGCAACTGCGGAGCTACAGCAGTGAGATGCAACAACAGATGGAGCAGAGGCACCTGCAGCAGACCCGGCAGTTGGAGCAGCGGCATGCAATCCAGATGCAGCAGCTGCAAGCGAGACAGCCGCCGCACAGCCTGAGATAGACGAACTCGGAAAGCGACTGAATTTTTCGAAGCATAGAGATTGCCAAGGCGCGCGGGTGTGAGAATCGGGTCGCACGCCTTTCCTTCTGGGTTCGGTTAAAAAGCTGTCACGCACAGCAGTAGGGGGCTTGCCCTATCAGGAGCCAAATATGACCCCAGTGCAGACCAGCAAAAGCGCCGCGAATCTAGCTTTATTTTGGAATTGCGCTCACGCCTCTGACGAAGGATGTCGCTCTCCGGTGGCGGCCGGGCGAGTTGGTACAGCCCCAACGCAACAAATATCAACTAGATCGTTGCAGAGAGTGGGTTTCACCGAAGAGCTAGGTCGGCGCGAGCCGATTCCCGGCTCATGCCGCCTCCATGGGAATGACCTGCCCAAAGGGCACAGCTCACGTTTCGGTAGAAGCCCACAGCACGGGATACGGTGGTGCCTCTTCCGGGAACTTACCGCACAGGTCGGTGAGAAAGACGAGTGTCCGGGGCTGGATGCCCTTTTCCCCAAGCCATCGGAAGCATGGCCGAAAGTCGGTCCCGTCGCCGCCTACCGGGTTGAGTGAAGCCGGATGCCGGCCTGATAGGTCTCTACCCTGTGCACCTCCGT
Source organism: Silvibacterium sp. (assembly GCA_036264455.1). Classification (GTDB taxonomy): domain Bacteria; phylum Acidobacteriota; class Terriglobia; order Terriglobales; family Acidobacteriaceae; genus Silvibacterium. The sequence continues at coordinate 3,103 of DATAQX010000048.1, forward strand.
GTCAAAGTACAGCACGTGGACGAGTCGCGACTGCTGGTCGGCAAGGATGGAACGGATCTCCGCCTCGAACAAGCCCAACTGGCGGTCATGGATCGAGCCCGAGCAATCGACGGCAATGCAGATTTCGCCAACGCCTTCCGAGACCACGCCAGGCATGTAAAGACCTGTCCAGACATGACGACGGTTGGGGCGCGTCCAACTGTAGTCGGCCGGAATCGTCTCTGACCATGCACGGCGTAGCAAGCTCCCCGTCAGTCCACTTGCGCAGCCTGCGATACCTCAACGCTACGCATGGCACCTGCTGGCATCTTTCCAGCCAACCTAGCTACGCTCTCGGCCTGCTCCACGGCGATCTACGGATTGCCCCCATCCTAGTCCGGCTCA
>DATAQX010000056.1:0-2352 GCA_036264455.1 Silvibacterium sp.
CGTCAATGGCTGGAAGCCGCAGCCATGATGCGCGATGTGGGCAAGTACATCAACTACCAGGGCCACCACCGCCATACGCAATATGTGATCGCCGGCTCTGAGCTCTACGGATTCACGCCGCAGCAGCGCTCCATCGTCTCCGGCATTGCGCGCTATCTGGGCAAGTCACGGCCGGCTCCGCAGGATCGTGCCTTTCGCTACATCGCTGTCGCCGACCACGAGCATGTGAAACGCGCCATCGTGCTGCTGCGTCTGGCCGTGGCGCTCAATCAGGATCGCGCCAGCGATGTGCTGCGCGTGACCGCCCGCGCCTATCCGAAGCGTGTGGCGTTGGAGATTCAGCCCGGCCGCACCGGCGCAGAGCTGGAGTTGTGGTCGCTGCGCAAGGAAGCCGACTACTTCCGCGAGGTCTTCCGTCGCGAGCTCTTCGCCACGCTCGCCTGAAACTGGCGCAGCGCCCTGGTATCGACCAAACCCAACAACACCGCCGGACGCCGGCTCACATCGATGCGTACCAGAGCTCCCTTGCGCAGCCGCAGATTGGCCCGTGAGCCACGCTGTGCCGAGATCAGCGCGCCGGCGAACTGTGCCAGATTCGGATTGTGGCCCACCACCAGGATGATCTCCTGGCCGGCGTGTTTTCCGAGCATGGTTTCGAAGTCGGCGAATTTGCCGGTCGGCTCCAGGCTCGCATCGGCAGCGATCTTCTGCTCGAAGCCAATCTCCGTTGCCACGAGTGAGGCGGTCTGCAGCGAGCGCTTCAGCGGACTCGAGACGATCGCGTCAAAACTCACGCCGATCGCGTTCAGGTACGCGCCAATCAGCAGGCATTGCTGCTTGCCCTCTTTATCCAGGCCACGTTTACGGTCGAGCAAAGGATTGCGCCGGCGGGCACCGGCATTGGCATGACGAAGAATGTAAAGGATCATAGAAGGATCATCGGTACCTGCGAGACGTGCTCGCTGGACTCTGTAACCTCATTGTAACAATCCCGTTTAAGCTCGCGCGCGATGGCTCAGTGCACTCAGCCCTATTTGCTCCACTGGGGACGGAGATTCACCCTATAAAATGAGGCGGTGAACGTTGCACGACGCTTTTCTGTAATCGCAGCCATTATCGTCGCCCTGCTTCTCGGCTGCTTCCTGGGATGGTTTGCCATGCGACGGCATGCCTCTTCCGGGGCTGGAAATTCTTCAGGGAACGTCGCGTCGCTCACGCCTGGATCGCAAACCCCGGCCGGCGATGACCTTGCGCCGACGCTGGTCTACGCCCACAACATCATGCTCCGCAAGGGGCCAGACTTTCGCATCTACATCGTTTGGATCTCCGGCCTGATGGTCCGAACGAAGCAGAACGTGAACCCCTCCTTCGATGAGCCGGACTCCTTCATCCTGCAGATCGAAAAGGGCGTCATTCACGCTAATATCGGCGACGTCTGCAAATACCTCAACTCCACTGCCGCGACGGATACTCCACTTAAGAACATTGACATTCAGCCCGAGGGCGAGCTGGTCAAGATTCGTGGCACGGTAAAGAAAGTAGTTCCGCTACCCATCGAGATTCTGGGGTCACTCGCAGCGACCCCCAACGGACTGGTACGCCTGCACGTGCAGCACATCTCGCTCCTAAAGGTTCCGGTGAAGGGATTGCTGGGCACCCTCGACGTCAAGCTTTCCGACTTGGTGCACTCTACGAACGTGCCCGGTGTAACCATCTCCGGCAACGACATCATCTTCGACACGGAGAAGCTGCTGCCGCCGCCGCACATTCGCGGACACTTGACCACCGTGCGGGTGAAGGTCCCGGACATTGAAGTCATTTACGGCAATGCGCCCAACGATCCAACAAAGCTGGCGCAGTGGCATAACTTTCTACGCTTCCGGAACGGCGCGCTCAATTTCGGCAAGCTGACCATGCACCACGCCGACCTGACCATGATCGACGCAGCCAACGAGCCGTGGTTCGATCTTGACCTGGTGAACTATCAAAACCAGTTGGTGAACGGTGATACGCGGATGACGGCGCAGGCCGGCCTGGAGATCTACATGCCGAGTCTCAAGAATCAGCCTGCCAAGAAGGCAGGCCAGAGCGTGTCGCTGGAATGGCTCAAGAACCGGAATAGCTCACTGCCCGCCGATGTGGCGAAGAAGACGAAGGCTCAGTAGCCAGTTACTCCCAGTTCACTGGAACCGGCTTCGGATCCGGATCGAGCGGCGCAGGATCGGGATCGGGTTCGGGAAAACCCGGGCCGTCCGGCTCCGGATCTGGCGGCGGGTACGGATCGGGCAGGACATCCGGCGGAGTGCCGGGAAAGCCGCCCAAGCGTAGGGGAGGAGTACCGGAATTGAGAAA
>DATAQX010000148.1:0-1686 GCA_036264455.1 Silvibacterium sp.
GATGCCAAACAAACCTATCGTAGGCCTGCACCACGTGACCGCTATCGCCGGCGACCCCCAGAGGAACCTGGATTTCTATACCGAGGTGCTGGGGCTGCGTTTCGTCAAGAAGACCGTAAACTTCGACGATCCTGGGACTTACCACTTCTACTTCGGAGATGATGCCGGCACCCCCGGTACGATCCTCACGTTCTTCCCATGGCCCCATGCCACCCGCGGCACTCTCGGGGCAGGGGAGGTCACGCATACCGCATTCAGTGTTCCTCCAACCTCAATTGCCTATTGGGAGCAGCGGCTTGCCTCGAAGAATGTCTCGTTGGAAGGTAACGAAGAACGGATGGGCGAGACCGTCCTGACGTTCACCGATCCGGACGGCATGAAGATTGAGCTCGTAGGACATGCCGAATCTGCCACGCTGAAAGCACCGCGCTTTGCCGATGTTCCGGTGGAACATGCGATTCGAGGCTTCTTCGGAGTGACAATGCTGGAGCGCGACGCACGCCAGACCGAAGAGGCGCTTGCACTGCTTGGATTCCGCAAGGTGGCGGAAGAGGGAAGCCGCTTGCGTTTTTCAGCCGACGGCGGCGCTCGTGGGAATCATCTTGACGTTGTGGTCGACCCGAAGGCCGCTCATGGTCGACTTGGCGCGGGCAGCGTCCACCACATTGCATTTCGTTCGGCGGATTACGAGGACCAGAAACAGTGGCATGCGTTGATTAGTCAGCATCTGAGCGTTTCGCCAGTGATGGAACGCGATTATTTCCGGTCGATCTACTTTCGTGAGCCTGGCGGCGTGCTCTTCGAACTCGCAACGGACATTCCGGGCTTTGCTATCGACGAGCCATTGGAGTCTCTGGGTGAAGAACTTCGTGTTCCGCAGTGGCTGGGCGCGAATCTGGCCCAACTGACGCGGCACCTGCCGGCCGTTACTCTGCACAAAGCCAGCGAGGAGGTGCGTGCATGACGAACGATCCACATGCCGCGGGCGCCGTGCCGCAGGCGGGCGCTCCGCTGGAAACGGCAGATCTCGCCGTGGTCCTGCTGCATGGGCGTGGCGGCTCAGCCGAAGACATCCTCGGGCTGGGCTCCGCGCTCCATCTGCCAAACGTCGCGTACGTTGCCCCGCAGGCTGCAGGTCACACCTGGTATCCGCTCTCGTTCTTAGCGCCGCGAAAGGCAAATGAGCCATATCTCGGTTCTGCTTTGGCCAAGGTGGAATCCGTTATCCGGACTCTTGAGCAGTCTGGTTTCGGCCGCGACCGCATTGTGGTCGCGGGGTTTTCCCAGGGCGCGTGCCTGGCGACAGAGTTTGTCGCCAGCCACCCGGGACGCTACGGAGGGTTGATTGCGTTCACCGGAGGTTTGATAGGACCGCCGGGCTCGCTTCAGTCTTCGCCAGGCGCGGAACTCGCAGGGACACCTGCATTGCTATCCAGCGGGGATCCCGATCCACATGTCCCATGGGCGCGGGTGGAGGAATCGGCGGCGATATTAAGCGCCATGGGTGCAGCGGTCACAACAAAGCGCTACCCGGGCCGGCCTCATACGGTCACGCAGGAAGAGTTGGAGCTTGCCCGCAACTTCCTTCTCCCAATCAGTGCCCCGCGCTAGCTCAAGGAATCAACGTTGGCTGACCTCCTCCGTTGAAAACATAGGTACTCAAACCCCCTTGCCAACGAGCTTCGC
>DATAQX010000076.1:0-20677 GCA_036264455.1 Silvibacterium sp.
AGGCGCGGTTTTCTTGATGCGGTCGAGGATCTTCGGCAGATACATGGTGTTGTAGTGCAGCCGCGAAAGGTAATTGGGCAGAGTGGGATCGCCATTCCAGCAGTGCTCAGCGCGATCTCCATACTTCACTTCGCCGTCGTAGGGCGGATTCGTCGTCTTCAGAAAGTCTTCCATGCGATAGACTGCATCGTTCAGGAAGTAAGTATCGTCACTGCCCACGTAAATGTGAATCTTACCCTGTAGCTTGGGCCCCAGTGTGGACCAGTTGCGCTCCAGAATATCGCGCAGGTCGTAATGCTCGCGCCAGTACTCGGCGACGTGATGGTCGATTTCGCCCGTCTCCTTATTGAAGATGGGTTGCGGATAACCGTCCTCGCCGACCGGTCCATACACCGCTTGCCATATGTCGAACTGTTCCCCGGAGCGACCGTGATCGCCAAGCGCCAGCTCATACGCATTGATGTCGGGCAGCGTCGTGAGGGTGCGGCCCAGATAATCGCGCATCGCCGGTTGCGGAACCTGCTTGTGAGCGCCTTGCAGATAGAAGGCGTTCATATCCTTGTAAATATCGATGTTGGTGTAGGCATGAAAGTCGATGGGGTCGGGACAGGCGGCGAAGGTTCCGTTGTAGTGGTCAGGATAGAAGATCTGCACGGCGAGCGACTCCCATCCGCCCGTCGATCCTCCATAAAGGAAGCGCGCCCAGCCTTCGCCAAGTCCCCGGAACTGCTTCTCGATTGCTGGAATCAGCTCCGTCTCGATCGCATCGCCGTAAGGACCGACGTTTGCCGAGTTCACCGCGTAAGAATCGTCGTAGTACGGGTTGGCGTGCTGGATCTTGGCGATGAGCACGCGCGGAAAACCGGGACTGGTCCAGGTTTGATAGAACTTATACGCCTGTTCCTGCTGGATGCGGTTGTAGCCGCTGATGTGAAAGCGGTCGCTGTAATCGGGCTTCAGGTTGGGGTCGGGCGGCTCGGTGCGGAAATCATCGAAGCCGTCGACGAAGTGGTCGTGAAAGATGATCAGAGGGAAGCGCGCATCCGGATGATCGTCGAATCCCCAGGGCACGAGTACCACGGCGGAGAGGTACATGGGCCGTCCCCAGAATTTGGTCAACAGCTCACTCTGAATTCTGATGTGGCGGATGAACTTCGTGTCTTTCGGCTGGGGGATGGGTGGAATCTCCTGGTCGAGCGAGAGTGAGACCACACCGCCGCCGGGCTTCACCGTGACTTTCTGCGGTTTGCTGTAGAGATTGCCGGGCGAGATATTCCAGTGCTGTCCCTCGCCCTGGTCCATGTGCAGCTTGACGACTTTGCCGTCGGCGCGGTGAAAGGTCTCGTAGCGATTCAGCACAGCCTGCACGGTGTACTCGCCCGGCGGCACGTCTTTCAAACTGCGGATCGGGTATCCCCACGCCTTCTCATCGATGACGACCGGCTGGTCAGGCTTGAGGCCGTCGACCGTAACTCCAAAAACGATCTGTGACTTGGGCGTGTCATTGATCTGGTTGCGTGGTTCGTCGGAGGGATCGGTCGAGAGCACCAGCAGTACGCGTCCGTCCAGCGGCTGCGCGCTGCGCTCGGCTGGGAAGCTGACCGAGAAGCTTTGCGCCAGCGCGGACGTGACAAGAGGAAGGAAAGCAGCAAAGACTAATAAGCGAATCCGTAGCATGCTGGGAGTTTAGAACGAGAAGCTGTATTCGGCGAAGAAGAATGGGCGTGGAACTATTTCCTGGACGAGCACACGAGTCAGCTGATCGACCACTGACAAGCTGGTGACAAGTCGTGCCCACGCCCGAATTTCGAACGTGGGCACGCCCGGCTTCTATGCTGCTTTGCTCACCGGAACCTGAATCTCCGTCACGTAGGATTCATCATCCTGTCGCACCGGCATGGAGAGCTTGTGGTATAGCTCACGAATCGGACCGGCCACCTGATAGCCATTGCTGGCCACCCAGCGCAGCAGCGGGTCGTAGGCTTCGGGCAGGCTCTGATACGCGCCGTTGTGAACCGTGCTGGCTACCGTTGTCTCCGGCAGCTCATAGACGCGGACGGGATCGCCGGCTGGCACTTGCTGTTTGAGGTAGAAGCCGGCCTCGGCATCGACATCGCTCTCCTTATATTCAAAATCGTGCCAGAGGGCGACTCCAATCAGGCAGTTGGCCATGGATGAGCCTATGCCTGCGGCCACTTTAGGATAGAGACTTCCCACCGCGTTGTAGGCGGGGATGGTTTCCCGCACCGAAGCAAACCACTGTTTAGGGACAGACTTGATGACGACATCGTATGCCATGTAATTCTCCTGTTCGATCAGCCGGATCCGGCTGTTGAGTCTGCTGAGGCGGCCCCTCTCCTCGTCAACACGCTTTTGCTGCTCCGCCTGCCGCAAAAGAAGCATTCCGCGCATCTGCTCGGCCGTGATGCCCTTATCGAGCGCCTGCGCAATCTGCTCGAGCGTAAAGCCGAAATCTTTCAGGGCAAGAATGCGATGGAGCTGCGAGAGCTGGCTGGCGGAGTAATACCGGTAGCCGGTTGCGGAATCAATGTACGCAGGCGGGAGAAGCCCGGTCTGGTCGTAATACCGGAGCGTCTTGATGGAAACTTGCGAGAGAGCGGAGAAGTCGCCGATCTTCAGCATGCTTCTCTTGTAGTGTCTCCAGTAACAGGAGGGTCAAGAGGTTTTTAAGAAAGATTTTGGGGAAGGTCGGCGGCCTTCGATCAGGACCGCCGATTCACGCCTACCGGTTCCCGGCGTCTGTGCTCCGGATGAATGCAGCGACCCGGTCATGCAATTGCTGCAACGACTCATCGCGTACGTAGACCATGTGTCCCGACTCATACCAGTCGTACTCGATGTTCTTCGCCAGGCTCTCAGGGATAGGCAGATGCTTGTCCTCGTAATACGCGGCGTAGAAGGGAGTGGCCAGATCATAGTAGCCGCCGTTCACCATCACCTTGAGGCGCGGGTTGGTCTTCATCGCCGTCGCCAGATCGGCGCTCACATTCAGGTTGATGGGATTGCCGTTGTGCTTCAGGTCCCACTGCGCGCTGCCGAAGTCGGCCTGGGGTAGATAAGTCTGCCCGTCGCCATATTTCAGATCGCGGCGAACGTAGTCGTTGAAGAGCGAAACGTAGGCCGACGAAATCGCCGAGCTTTGCGGGTCGTACTCTGCTTCTTCGCTCAGCGGATTAATCGTAGGACCCGAGAAGCGCGTGTCCAGGCGGCCCGTGGTCAGATCCTGGTCGTCCTGTAGATTCTTCGTGAAGCCGCCGCCGCTCACGCGCAGGTCTGCCTTCAACAAATAGGCAACCGGAAGGCCGGTGTAGTTATGCAGCTTCTCGGCGACCGTCTGTTTCTCTGCCGCCGAAAGATCAGTGCCTTGCGCCAGGGCATGTGCATACTCTCCCATGGCGAAGTCTTCCACTTCTTTCAGGAATGGCTCGAGCGCTGCGGGCTGGTTCGGCAGCTTATGGTGGTAGTACGCAGTGGCCGCATAGGTGGGCAGCGCGAGCTGGAAAGGAAGATCGATGCCTGGATTGGTACGAGCCGCGTCGATATCCGACGTAAAGTTAAAGATCTGCGAGAGCAGGATTACGCCATTCAGATCGATGCTCTTCTCGTTCTCAAGAATGTTCGAGACTACCGACGACCGCGTCGTACCGTAGCTTTCTCCAAAAAGATACTTAGGCGAGTTCCAGCGGTTGTACTTGCTGATGAAGCGTGCGATGAAGCGGGCATAGGCGTGCGCGTCTTCGTCGACGCCCCAGAAGGCCTTCTCCTTATCCTTGCCCACAAGCCGTCCGAAGCCCGTGCCCGGCATATCGATGAAAACCAGGTCGCTCACATCGAGCAGGCTATAGGTGTTGTTCACCAGCTTGTATGGAGCTCCCGCCAGATGTTTGTCATCCGCCGTTACGACGTGCTTGGGGCCGAACGATCCCATGTGCAGCCAGACGGTCGAGGAACCGGGTCCACCGTTATAGATGAAGGTGATGGGGCGATCTTCGCTCTTCGCGTCCTTTTTGAAATAGGCCACATAGAACATACGCGCGACGGGCGGCGCATCTTTCGGATCTTTGGACGCAGCGGCGGCAAGCGCGGCCTCGGTGTCAGGTAGCGGCTTCCCATCGGGACCAAGCTGAGCATCCTGTTCCTCGGTTGCCCCTACGGTAATGGTCCCGGCAACAGCCCGGTAGGGGATCGTTGCGCCGCCCGCGAGCACTGAGCCTTCGGTGGTCGAGTCGGGCGCTGGCGCCGGTACAGGCGTTGGCTTGGCATTCGGGACAATGTCTTCAGCGGCCAGGGCAGAGGAGGAAATCGCAGCAGCCAGCAGCGCTGCCAGCAGTGGAGAAAATTTTGCCATCGGGGTGGAACCTCAGTATTTCAATGGATGTGTAACCAGTATAGAGCGGATTGACTCTGGTGCAGTCCGACTCGACCAGCCCAGCGCTGGCGTTTTCAGGCTCCAGGCTGCTCTGATGTAATCTTCCCGTTAGACTTGTTGCGCGGGAGAAAGTCGTGTTCTATCCAATGAGTTTGCCGATTCGAATTGCAGCAGTCGTCGTTGCTTTTGCGGGCTTCGCCCCGATCCCGGGCGCGGGTGCCCAGACAACAGCCCAGCCGATCCTGATTACCGCCGATCTCACCGATGCGCCGCGCAAACTGATCCACGCCGACATTGAGATTCCGGTCGCGCCGGGTCCGGTTACGCTCACCACTGCAAAGTGGATTCCGGGAACCCACCGGCCCAGCGGCCCCATCGACAATTTCACCGGACTCGTCGTTCATGCGGGCGATCGGGAGCTCGCCTGGCGTCGCGACGACGTCGACATGTATGCCTTTCACATCGATGTGCCGCAGGGCGTGACCAGGCTCGACATCCACGCGGACTTTCTCGCCGTTGCGGGAGGGACCGTAAGCAGCGACGACGGCTCGACCAGCGGCGTGCAGACCACAGTGGAATGGGAAGAGGTGCTGCTCTATCCGTCCGGCGTGCCGGTTCGTGAAATCCCGGTCGTCCCTTCTGTCAAACTACCCGCGGAGTGGAAGCTGGGCACCGCGCTCACGCCAACTTCAACCGACGGCAGCACGACCCACTTTGCTTCCACCACCGTCGAGATGCTGGTGGATTCGCCAGTCATTGCCGGCAAATATTTCCGCGAAATCACGCTCGCGCCCGAGGTGACGCCGAAGCACTTCCTCGACGTCGCCGCCGATGCGCCTGAAGATCTCGAACTGAAACCGGCGATGCTCGAGTCGCTCTCGAAGCTAGTGCGCGAAGCCGGAGCGATGTACGCGTCACGCCACTATAACCACTATCATTTTCTCCTCGGCCTGAGCGATGTCGAAGAAGGCAACGGCCTGGAGCATCATCAGTCGAGCGACAATCGTACGCCGGAGCACGCCTTCTCCGACGAGACGCTTGCGCCACTCTTCGGCGATCTTCTTCCACACGAATACACCCACTCCTGGAACGGAAAGTTTCGCCGCCCGACCGGCCTGGCAACGCCCGACTTCGCGACTCCCATGCAGGGAAAGTTGTTGTGGGTCTATGAGGGCATGACGCAGTATCTGGGCGAGATCCTCGCCGTGCGCACCAGCTTTGTAACTCCGGACCAATTTAAGGAGGCGCTGGCATTCTCCGCCGCAAACCTCGATGTGAAGCCCGGGCGCACATGGCGCGATCTGGAGGATACCGCCGTTGCCACGTCCATCCTGCGTGGAGGCGGCCGCGAGTGGAGCAACTGGCGGCGCGGGCAGGACTATTACCAGGAAGGCGCCCTGATCTGGCTGGACGTCGATACGATCATCCGCAAGCTTACCGGCGACAAGACGAGCCTGAACGATTTCTGCGCGCTTTTCCTTGGCAAGGGCGGTAACACGCCCCCGGAGGTAGTGCCCTATGACTTCGACGAACTAGTCGCCACGCTCAACCAAGTTGCCCCGAACGACTGGGCTGGTTTCCTTCGCGAGCGGCTGACCTCGAAGGCTCCTCATGCGCCGCTTGAAGGAATCACGCAAGCCGGATACGCGCTGGTCTACGGTGACAAGCCATCGGCTTTTGAGCGCGCTGTCTTCGGACGCAGCGGCGGCGTCGATGCGTATTTCTCCGCCGGATTGCTGGCACGTGGAGACGGAACCATCTCCGATGTGCTTGTCGGCTCGCCGGCCTTCAAGGCCGGACTCGGACCCGCGGAGAAAATCATCGCCATCAACGGCCGCGCCTTTTCCGGACCAGTGCTGGGCCTGGCCTTGCGGGCTGCCAAGGGAACGTCGCAGCCTATCGACCTGATCGTCGAGAACACCGGCTTCTTCAGGACTGTGCATCTCGACTACCACGACGGCGAAAAATTCCCTGTCCTCAAGCGCGTCGACAACACGCCGGACGTGCTTGGCGAAATCCTTAAGCCACTCGCGAAATAACGTGACGGTGAACGCGCCGTGAGCCTCCTGAAGTTGACCGCACTCGTTGCGTCTGTCGTGTTGATTGGCATGAGCGTGTCGCCAGTCAGCGACGCGACTCCCTTCGTTTTCACCGGCATCGTCATACAGGTAGATGCGAGCCAGACTGAGGGCTCATACACCCCTGTCTGGAATTATTTTGGTGCCGACGAACCAAACTATGCCTACGCCCCTAATGGCGAAAAGCTGCTGCGTGAGCTCAGTGCGCTGAGCCCGGCTCCGGTATACTTCCGCACGCACAACCTGTTAACTACCGGGGACGGAAGCGGCTCGCTCAAGTGGGGCTCAACTAACGCCTACCGTGAAGCCCCCGATGGTTCTCCGATATACGACTGGACCATCACCGATCGCATCTTCGACACTTTTCAGGCCGCGCATGTGATCCCGCTGGTTGAGGTCGGTTTCATGCCGGAGGCGCTTTCCACGCATCCCCAGCCGTATCGCCACACCTTTCCTGACGGCGATATCTTCACCGGCTGGTCGTACCCGCCAAAGGACTACACGAAGTGGAGCGCACTGGTCGCAGCCTGGGTTCGGCATCTGCATCAGCGTTACGACGTCAGCGGCTGGCTGTGGGAGGTATGGAATGAGCCGGACATTCCTTACTGGCACGGCACGCCGGAAGAATATGACAAGCTGTACGACGTCACCGTTGCAGCGATTCGCAAGGAACTCCCGCAGGCCAAAGTCGGAGGACCTGAGAGCACTGGTCCCGCAAACGACCGTGCCGCCGCGTTCCTTCGCCAGTTTCTCGATCACTGCGCGCACGGAGTGAACGCGGCAACCGGCCAGCCCGGAACGCCGCTGGACTTTATCAGCTTTCATCCCAAGGGAAGTCCCAAATTCGTTGACGGCCACGTACGCATGAACGTTGGCGCGCAGCTCAGGTCGGTACAGCGAGGTATGCAGATCGTGGCGTCGTTCCCTGAGTGGCGCAACACGCCCATCATTCTCGGAGAGAGTGACCCCGAGGGTTGTGCCGCGTGCAAGGGCGAGCAGAACGGCTATCGCAATGGAGCGCTCTACGGTGTGAGCGTCGCCGAAGCCATCGCCCGTACCTATGAGCTGGCCCGCAGGGAGAACGTGCAACTCAAGGGCGCTGTCACATGGGCCTTCGAGTTCGAGCATCAACCGTACTTCGCCGGTTTCCGGGAGCTGGCGACGAACGGCATCGACAAGCCGGTGCTCAACGTCTTTCGTATGCTGGGCATGCTTGGCGGCGACTGGATTGAGGCAACCAGCAGCGGGGCGCAACCTCTGGACGCCGTGGTTTCAAGCAGCGTTACCGCGGCTCCCGACGTGAACGCCATAGCCACGCGCAAAGGCAGTGAGGTCGATGTGCTCGTCTGGAATTATCACGACGATGACACTGCCAGCAAGCCGGCCCCGGTGCGGCTTAATGTAAAGCTCCCGGAGTGGGCCGGATTACGCCATCTCCCCATCAGGCAGGCGCAAATCGAGATCTTCCGTATGGATGCGGACCATGGCAATTCATTTACTGCGTGGCAGCGGATGGGAAGTCCGCAAGAACCGACGCCAGCAGAGAAGCAGCAGCTTGAACGGGGAAGCCGTCTTGAGCCCACTGCTGAAACAGTAAAGGTCACCGACAATATTGCCACGCTGAATTTCGAAGTGCCTCGACAGGCTGTCTATCTTGTGCGCCTTAAGTGGTAGACGTTGCCATTACCTCAAGCGGTTTCTGCAACGCGCGAGTCGGCCAGCGCGTCTAAGATTGAGGAAAGAAAGTGAAGTATGGCCGATCAACTTTATCTCAGCCTGTGGTATCCAAATTTCCGCCTGACTTCTTTACCCGCCGCGCTTGAGAAGGTTATGGAGCAGTTCGCTGTCGTGGGTGGATCGTCGCGCGTCAAAGCCGCGGCGGCCTATCCTCTCTCCTGGAACGAGGCTCCGGCCTATCAGCGCATATATGACAAAGAGCACGAACCGGACGCGGTAGATTCCGAACCCAGGGAAGCGATTCCAGCGGCCATGGAGTTGCTCCACGACGACTTCGCCTACGAGTTTGAGCTGGTGTGGGAGCTCTGGACCCCGGAGGTTGGAGGCGGCCTGGACTCCGTCTGGCGCAAAGAGCCGAGTGTCGTGCACATCGTCGCCTTCGGGCCGCAGTTCGACGAAGCAGCGTGGGAACAAAACGGGCATATCCGCGTGGATTTCGGCCCCGATACACCCTTTCTGCAGGAAGAAGTGGACCTGGATGGTGAGGCAGCAACCCATGTAAAGGAAAATGTGCAGCTGCTGGTCGATTTCACCAATGCCGTGCAGCAGCATGGCGGCATCTCAACAAGGTTGCTCTGGTCAGAGTCCGGCGAAAGCCTCGCGCAGAAGTTGATCGCGCGGCTGCAAAGTGTGAATTAGCTGGTAAAGCGGGTAGCTAAGGGTAGCGAAAGAGTGTCAGTTCAAAATCCATCCACCTCCAGTAAGGGTAGCTGTACGGTCAGTCCCGACACCCCGCTTTTCGCTAACCGCTTCTTAGCTGACCGGAGTTCAGCTTGGATTCCCCCATGCCCATAACCGTCGCCCGCCTCCGGCTGGGGATCATTGTGCTGGCTTGCTTGTTATTCGCAGTTCTCGCGGGCTTTTTTTTCTATGCGCGCTATCGCTTCTACCGCGTTAAGGCAGACCTGCCGGGTAGACTGGGCGTCGACATCCAGCAGACCGCGACCGGCTTTACCTACTCGCAGTCCAGCAAGGGACATACATTTTTCACGATTCATGCCTCGAAGCTGGTGCAGTACAAGACCGGTGGTCACGCCACGCTTCACGATGTGAACATCACGCTCTACGGCCCCGAGGGATCGAACCGCACCGACAAGATCTATGGATCGGAGTTCGACTACGATCCGCAATCCGGAATCGCCGCTGCCAAGGGTGAAGTCCAGATCGACTTGGCGGGCCTGGGCGCAGATCGGTCGCAACAGGCTGGAACACAATCTTCTGCTGGGGGTGCCGAGACACATCCCGGCACCGTTCACGTAAAAACCAGCAGGCTCACCTTCAACTCAAAGACCGGTGACGCGGTAACCGACGAGCATATGGAGTTTCGCACGGAGAGAGCGGCCGGCAGCTCTCTCGGCGCCAGCTACAACTCCCAGACAGGCTTGCTGGTCCTGAAGAGCCAGGTGGAAATCACCACCAGCACCAACGGCAATCAGGCGGTGGTGCGCGCAATGCACGCCGAGTTGTTGCGCAATTCGAGGCAGGCCACACTGCTCAATCCCACTCTCGAATATCAGTCGGGGAAAAGCTCTGCCAACCAGGCGATCGTTTATTTCCGTACCGACGGATCGGCCGAGCGCATCGAAGCCCAGGGCCATGTGCATGCCGTCACCGATAGCGGCGCAGTCATAACAGCCGGGAATTCGCAGTCGGAGCTCGATGCCCAGAGCCAGCCCGTTCAGGTGCAGATGGGCGGAGGCGTAAATTTTGTCTCGAACGAGGAGAACCGGAGCATGCACGGCAATGCGGTCGAAGGCACGCTTACCTTCGGAGCCATGTCGATGCTCAAGCATGCCCAGTTCCGCAACGCAGTCAGCTTCGTTGACCAGTTGCTGAAGCTGGACAACGATCCCCGAGGCTCGGCGACGCGCCAGGTGCAGGCCTCGAAGATCGATATTGATTTTGCGCCCGGCCCCGACCCGAAGAGGAGCGTTGCGCAGAAGGCTCTGGCTACGGGCAATGCCTCGGTTAACCTGCACACCATTCCTTCGACCGGGCCGCAGCAGCTCACAACGCTTACAGGCGATCAGTTGCTGGCGACGCTGGACAACGGTACGGCCATCCGGCAATTGGACGGCTCAGGCAATACGAAGATCGTCGATCTCGGCGCAGATGGCTCGACCAATACTAGTAGAGGCGACCGGCTGGAGGCGACCTTCACTCCACAGACCACGGTCCAGAAAACGCCTGCCCAGTCGGCTGCAAAGCACGGCAGTCCTGCGGATTCGCAGTCCTCGCAGCTGAAAACGGCGCAGCTGGAAACGGCGATTCAGGAGGGCAACGTGGTGTTGACCCAGACGCCTGCGAAGAAGCCGGGAGCAACAGTCGCCCCGGCGACCCTCACCGCATGGGCGAAGCGCGCCGAGTTTCATGCCGCCGACCAGATTCTCCACCTGACTGGCGATCCGCGGCTCAACGACGGTCAATCGCTGCAAATGGCCGCTGAGGCAATCGACTTCCACCGCGACTCCCAGGACGCCAGTGCTCAAGGCAGCGTAAAAGTGACATACACGCAGCAGAAAATCCAGAACAATGCCGCTGCGGCAAGCCAGGGTCCATCGCTGGGCCCAAATCTGGGAGCCGACGGGCCGGTGCACATCACTGCTGACCGGGCACAGCTGCACCACGCGACCAACCTCAGTGTCTTTCACGGCTCTCAAAACACGCCGGCGCGCATGTGGCAGGGAGACAACTCTGTTCTGGCCCCGGTTCTCGAGTTGTCGAGAACGCCGCAAACGCTCAAGGCCCACGGAGAGGATGGCAGCACCTCCCCGGTAGTCAACGCGAACCTGACGTCCGCGATGGGCGCGAGACACCAGCGGAGCGTGGTACGCGTTCACAGCCAGACGCTCTTCTACGCCGATGCCGATAGGCGCGGCGACTTCCGCGGGTCGGTGACGGCCGAAAGTCCGGACGGCATCATTCGCGCCGATCAGGTCCAGTTCTATCTGACCCCGGCGCCAACTTCCGCGCAAAAGATTGGCGCAGCGCCTCCGCCTGCACAAACCCAGCTTGATCGCATCGTCGCCACGGGTCGCGTCGTCCTCACCCAGCCGGGACGCAAGGGTGTCGGCGAGAAGCTGGTCTACACCGCCGAAGACGGGAAATATATCCTCACCGGAACCCCTGGAAATCCGCCTCGCATATACGATCAGGCGAAGGGAACCACTACCGGCGCCACATTGATTTTCAATAGTCAGGATGATAGCGTCGTGGTGAGTGGGGGGCAGTCCAGCGCCGTTACCGAAACGCGGGCTCCGAAGTAGATGCAGAAGCTTTCGACCGCAGAGATCGGCAAGTCCTATAAGAGACGCCAGGTAGTCAGCGGCGTCAGCATTCATGTCAGCCAGGGAGAAGTGGTGGGTCTGCTGGGCCCGAACGGCGCCGGAAAAACGACGAGCTTCTACATGATTGTCGGCCTTGTCGCTCCGGACTC
Source organism: Silvibacterium sp. (assembly GCA_036264455.1). Lineage (GTDB taxonomy): Bacteria > Acidobacteriota > Terriglobia > Terriglobales > Acidobacteriaceae > Silvibacterium. The sequence continues at coordinate 11,642 of DATAQX010000076.1, forward strand.
CGGCCAGATCCTGGCTGACGGTGAAGACATCACCCGCGTTCCCATGTACATGCGGGCCCGGCAGTACGGCATCAGTTATCTTCCGCAGGAACCGTCGGTTTTTCGCAAGCTCACGGTGGAGGAAAACATCCTCGCGGTGCTTGAGGTGCAGAGCATCTCGCCGGAGCAGCGCCGCGCCCGAGCCGAAAAACTCATTGAGCAGCTCAATCTCGGGCACATTCGCAAGACGCGCGGCTATGCGTTGTCGGGAGGCGAGCGGCGGCGTGTGGAGATTGCGCGTTGTCTGTGCATTCAGCCCTCTTTTATTTTGCTGGACGAACCCTTTTCGGGAATCGATCCCATTGCGGTAATCGATCTGCAGGAGATTATCTTCGACCTTAAAGCCAGCGGCATTGGTGTGCTCATCACGGATCATAATGTCCGTGAGACTCTTTCAGTGACCGACCGGGCATACATCATCAACCAGGGCAGGATCTTCCGCGATGGAACCCCGGAGCAGCTGGGCAACGACCCGGAGGTGCGGAGAGTGTATCTGGGCGAGGGATTCACGCTGAACTAGCTGTTTTTATGGGAGATCGTGGCAGTGACGGGTACAAAAGTACGGCGCGCGTCTGGAACAGGTAGTTCTAAGGCGCTCCCGCCTGGATGTACACTGTGAGCAATCTTTCAGCATATTTTCTAAGTTAGGACGCGATGGCTCTTCTCCAACCCAAGCTGAGCTTGAAAGTAGCTCAACGGCAGATATTGACGCCTGGCCTCATGCAGATGGTCAGCGTACTGGCGCTGAATAAGCTCGAGCTGAAGGAGATGATCAACGCCGAGATTACCGAGAATCCCATTCTCGAGGAAATCGAAGAGAATGTCCCTCTGCTCGACGAGGTTGCCCGTCAGGAGATCGAGCACGACCGGTCGATCGAGCTGCGGGCGGCTGAGGCGCAGCCGGAAAAGAAGACGGATCCCTTCGACGAAATCGACTTCGGGTCGTACTTTCAGGACTATCTCGATCCAGGTTTTCGCACCTTCAACAATTATGAGATCAGCGAAGCGCCTTCGATCGAGAACTTTCTCTCCCAGCCCGGTACTCTGACCGATCATATTCTCTGGCAGTTGGGCTCCATCTCCCTCTCGCCGGCGGTTCGCGACGCAGCCGAGTACATCGTCGGCAATCTAAACGAAGATGGCTACCTTACGGCAAGCGACGAAGAATTGCTTGAGGGTTATCTGCGCGAACAGCTCGGGCCGGAAGCAGATTCAGATGCAGAGCCAGGCGCGGACTCCGGGCCGCACAAAGCAGTAACCGTCCGCAAAAACGGTTACGCTACCCTGGCACAAATGCCCCGGACCATACTCGATCGCGCCAAAGCTCACCTCGATGCCGGTCTCGCCGCGGTCCGCCAGCTCGATCCGGTGGGCATCGCCGCGCGCAATCTCCGCGAGTGTCTGCTGATGCAGGTAGAGGCGCAGCGCCGGGAATTTGAGCTGATATTCGAACAGCAAAGCCGGGGAGAAACCCCAAGCCGCGGGCAACGCCACGGCCCGGGATTACAGGGCAGCCATGCCGAGGTGGAGAACGGCGGTTATGATCGGGGGGTCAACGGTCATGGCAGGGTCGAGATTTCTGTCGTTCCCGAGGTCCATGGAGTTGTCGGGCTTCATGGGGATATAGGCGAGGGCGAAACAGCCTCGGAGATCATCGAGAACGCCGGTGAGGCGATCACTCCTGACCCGGCTTCCCACGGCGGCGTTTCTGCTCCTGCTTTAAGCGCTGCCGACAACCGCCTGGAAATCTTCGATGTTGCTGCCTGCATTATCGACAAACACCTGCAATTGTTGCAGAAACGTGATCCGCGGGAATTGTCCAAAGCCATCGGCAGGTCCAGCGAGATAGCGCAACACGCGATCGAATTTATTCGCACCCTCGACCCGCGCCCGGGACAGCGATACAACCGATCTGACGCAAGATTGATCGAACCTGATGTGGCTTTTGTAAAACGCGGCGACGAATATGTGGTCGTCATGAATGAAGAAGACCTGCCGACCCTGCGGCTGAATCAGGGCTACCGTCGTATGCTGACGCAGGAAGGCGCGGAAAAAGAGGTAAAGGATTACGTGAAGGAGCGGTATCGCTCGGCACTCCAGCTTATGCGCAATATCGAGCAGCGCAAGAACACCATCCTTCGCACCTGCGAGGCGATTGTCCGCCGCCAGGGTGACTTCCTCGAAAAGGGCGTGGAGGCGCTCCGGCCGATGATGATCAAGGAGGTCGCCGAGGAGATCGGCGTTCACCCCTCCACCGTCAGCCGCGCAGTCTCGAACAAATATGTGCACACTGCGCAGGGCGTCTACGAGCTGCGATTCTTCTTTTCCGAGGGCGTCAATGGTCCCGAAGGGGCCGGCACGCCGCTTATGCTGCTCAAGCGCAAGGTAAAAAAACTGATCGAAGATGAAGACTCCAGCAAGCCGCTCACCGACGACCAGATCGCCAGTACGCTGCAGGGCCAGGGCATCAATGTAACCCGCCGAACCGTGGCCAAATACCGTGAAGATTTGCGAATTCCAAGCACCCACCAGCGGCGCGTGCGTGGATGAGGTAGAATCGCCATTCCTGGCGGGAATTTCTTTTCAGAAGGGAGCTTTCGCCATGCAGGTTGAGTACACCGGCAGACAGGTGACCGTGACCCCAGCACTCCGGACATTGGCGGAGGAGGGCATCGCGCGAATCAGCAAGATTCTCGGCAGGACAACCGGCGCGCACGTAATCCTGAGCGCCGAAAAGTATCGTAAGACCGCCGAAGTGAGCATAAAAACCCGGCGCGTCGATATTCTCGGGGTCTCCGAATCTACCAGCATGGAAAGCGCTCTCCGCGAGGCGCTGGAGAAGGCCGAAACCCAGGCCATCCGCTGCAGGAAAAAGCTTCAGGCAAAGAAGCGCCAGCCTAAGGAAGAAAAGATTGCGGTTGAGCCGCAATTGCAGCGTCCCCGCCGCGCCTCCGCCAAGTCGGCCGCTGCAGGCGAGAAGCCGGCTGCTGCGCCTTCTCCCAAAACCAACGGCCACGGGCGCAGTAAAGCCGTTATTCCCGTTACCGTGCACAGTTTCCCAGCCAGGACCCCCATTCCCGAGCCGCATGTCGTCCGTTCTGCCGACTCGGTTGCCTTTCGCCCTATGACGCTTGAGGAAGCTGTGAAAGAGTGCGAGTTCCGCGATCGCGAGGTCTTCGTCTTCCGCGATAACAGTGGAAATGTGAAGGTGCTGCACCGCAAACGCGACGGCAAAATGGAGCTGATCGAAGAGCCTTAAAGCAGGAAACAGGGCGCAGAGCTTAGGGCTCAGGAAATCCTAGAGGCAGTGCCTGTGCCCTGTTAGGATTGAGCGCATGGCCAGGCCACGGAAGACTGCCCCCAGCAAGATTGACCCGCCAAAGACCCCGAGCAACGCGATCAGGATTCAGCGATCGCCCAAGAATCAGAAAGACGCAAAGGCAGCTGCGCGCCTTGCCGGCATCCCGCCTGCATCTCACATTGAAGCCCGGCATGAACTGGTCATCCTGACCGGATTGTCCGGCTCCGGAAAGCTTTCGGCGCTTAAAGCTTTTGAAGATCTCGGCTATTACTCTGTTGACAACCTGCCCGTCGAGTTGCTCACCCCCTTCGCTGAGCTGGTAACACAATCGGTCGAAATTACCCGCGCCGCGCTGGTAGTCGATGTGCGCGAAGGGCAGGGCCTCGAGCGCTTTCCCGCAATGCTGAGGGAGGTGCGCAAGCGGCTGTCCACCAAGGTCATCTACCTCGAAGCTTCCACGGCCGCACTTGTGCGCCGTTTCTCGGAGACGCGCCGCCCTCATCCCCTGGGCCGTGAAGCGACGGTGGGCGCGGCAATCCAGGCCGAGCGCAAGCTGCTCGACCCGGTTCGTAATGTAGCGGACATCCTGATCGACACCTCGAACTTCAATGTGCACGAGCTGCGCGCCTATATCCAGAACCAATTCGAGCGCGAGTCCGACGGCAAAAGCCTGCTCGTTTCCTCAATCAGCTTCGGCTATAAGAACGGAGTGCCGCTGGAAGCCGACCTTGTCTTCGATGTGCGCTTTCTGCCTAACCCCCATTTCATCACCGGCTTCCGTAACCTCACCGGCCGCCATCCCAAGGTCGTCGCCTACGTGGGCAAGTTTTCGCAGACGCAGGAGTTCCTCAGCCGCGTTACCGATCTCCTGCTCTTCCTGCTCCCGCACTATATCCATGAGGGCAAGAGCTATCTGACGGTGGCCTTCGGCTGCACCGGAGGGCAGCATCGATCAGTAATGATCGCGGAAGAAATACGAAAGCGGCTCACAAAGGAAGGCTACCGTGTCAAAACCGTGCACCGGGACATGCCGCGCTGAAGCTTGATTCGGTCAGAGGTATTCGCAAAAAAGTCTCAGCTGAATCTTCGTGTATACCCTCCGAATCTACTTCGGCAGACCAGCACAGGAGTCGTCATGGATCTCGGACTCAAGGGTAAGCGAGCACTCGTCACCGGCTCAACCGCAGGCATAGGATTTGCCATCGCCAAACTTCTCGCCCGCGAAGGTGCTTTTGTCTACGTCAGTGGACGCACCGAAGCGCGTGTCGACAAGGCTGTCGGCGAGATCGAAGGCAAGGTAGATGGCGTCGCTGCAGATTTGACCACCGAAGAGGGCGCGGAGAAGCTCTTCGCGCGCATCCCTCATCTCGATGTCCTGGTCAACAATCTGGGTATCTTCGAGGCCAGGCCCTTTCTTGAGATCGACGACGCCGACTGGCGCCGCTTTTTCGAGGCTAATGTGCTCTCCGGCGTGCGCATCACGCGGCATTATCTGCCGCAGATGCTGGAGAGGAAGTGGGGCCGCATCCTCTTCATCTCCAGTGAGTCGGCGTTGCAGATTCCCGCCGAGATGGTTCATTACGGCATGACCAAGACGGCGCAGATGGCCGTAGCGCGGGGCATTGCCGAGTCTTTCCCGGCCAGCGGCGTAACCGTCAACTCCGTTCTTGTCGGCCCCACCGAGAGCGAAGGCGTGGAGACATTTGTCAAGAGCCTGGCTGCGCAGCAGGGCAAGACAAAAGAGGAGTTTGCGCGCGAATTCTTTGAGACAGCGCGGCCCAGCAGCCTGATCAAGCGCTTCGAGACCACCGAGGAGGTCGCCGCCATGGTCGTTTATCTATGCAGTGAGGTGGCATCGGCGACGACCGGTTCCGCAATCCGCGTCGATGGCGGTGTAGTCCGCGCCATCGCCTGAGAACTCCCGAACGCAATCATTCCCCCTGAATTTTCCTTCCGAACGGTAAAATGGAAGGATGGCCTTGCTGTTCCGACAATTTCCGTCCCCGCATTTGCGTTCCGGGGACCAGCAATGAAGCGTTGGTGGCGGCTGCTGCACTATGCCAGCCGATACTGGCTTCAGATCATCTCCGCCGTGGTGCTGGCAGCGTGTGTCGGGCTCCTCGATGCCTTTCGCGTCCTGCTGATCGGGCCTATCTTCGACAATGTGCTCCATCCCGGCGAAGCTCACCGGAACATGCCTGTGCTTCCCGCTCTGGGAACGCGCTTCCATTTGAACCTGCAGACCTTCGTTCCGTCGCATTTCCACAATGACTGGACTATCGTCGCCTTCGCCTTTGTCGCCTCCACGCTGCTGAAGGGCATCTGCGACTACGCCGGAACGTATCTGGCCAACTACGCCGGCTTCGGCATGATCACCGATCTGCGTGACGATCTGTATGAAGCCATGCTGCGCCGCTCGATTTCCTTCTTCCAGAAACACGCCACGGGAACGCTGCTCTCGGCGCTCATCAATGATATTGAACGCGTGCAGTACGCCATGTCTTCCGTGCTGTCGGATTTCCTCCAGCAGGTCTTCACCCTCATTTTTACCGCCGGAGTGGTCATCTTCCTCGGCGGCAAACTCGCCTGGGTCCTGCTGCTCTTCATCCCCATTGTCATTGGGTCCATTCGAAAAATTGGCCGTGGCGTGCGCCAGACAACCCGCAAAGGCCAGGACAAGCTCGCCGAAATCCAGAACATCCTGCACGAAACCATCACCGGCAACCGCATCGTCAAAGCCTTCAATATGGAGTTCTGGGAGCTGCTGCGCTTTCGCCAGGCCGCGCGCCGACTCTTCCGCGCCAATCTCAGGTCAGTGCGCGCCCAGGCTATCAGCTCGCCCCTAATGGACTTCATCGGAGCAGTGGCCATCGCCTTGCTGCTCCTCTTCGGTCGCAACGCCATCCAGAGCCACGTGATGACCGTAGGCACTTTCTTCGCCTTCATCGTCGCGCTCTTCAAACTCTACGATCCGGTGCGCCGCTCGGCCATCTACTACAACAGCTTCCAGCAGGCCATGGGAGCGTCGCAGGCCATCTTCGACTTCATGGAAGACCAGGATGAAGTTGTCGAGAGAAAGCACGCCTTTAAGCTGAAGGGCTTTCGCGATACGATCCAGCTCGAAAACGTCAGCTTTGCCTACAGCACCGACGAAGGTGAGAAGGAAGTTCTGCACGACATCAATCTCGATATTCGTCACGGCGAAGTCATTGCGCTGGTCGGCCCCAGCGGAGCAGGGAAGTCCACACTCGTCAATCTCATCCCGCGCTTCTTCGACGTGACTTCGGGCCGCGTGCTAATTGACGGACACGATCTGCGCGACGTGAGCCTTCACTCTTTACGAGAGCAAATCGGGAAAGTCACGCAGGAGACCATTCTCTTCAACGACACTGTGCGCAACAACATCGCTTACGGCCAGCCCGACGTCCCCCTCTCACGCGTTGTGGAAGCCGCAAAGGCCGCGCTCGCCCACGAATTCATCCTGCACATGCCCGACGGCTACGACACCATTATCGGCGAGAAAGGCTTCCGCCTCTCCGGAGGCGAGCGCCAGCGCCTGGCCATCGCCCGCGCCATTCTGAAAGACGCGCCCGTCCTCATCCTCGACGAGGCTACTTCGGCCCTCGATAACGAAAGTGAATCGCTGGTGCAGGCGGCGCTCAGCAACCTGATGACCGGCCGAACGGTGGTGGTGATTGCCCACCGGCTCTCGACCGTCCGTCGCGCTTCGCGCATCGCCGTCCTCGAACAGGGCCGCATCACCGCCATCGGATCGCACGAAGAGCTGCTGCAAATCTCGCCTATCTACCAGAAGCTCTACCGGCTGCAATTCATGGATGCCGTCGAATATGACTCACTCGAACCCGCCCTGCTGGGCAAGGCGGATGTATGAGCGTCCCTGAGACGGTTGTTGCGCCCGTATATTCCATGACCGGATTCGCCCGCACCTCCGGGCGCGTCTCTGAATCGCTTGGTTTCACGCTCAGCCTCAAGAGCGTCAACCATCGCTTCCTGGATCTGCACCTGCGTCTGCCCGGTGGAACCGAAGCGTTGGAAATGCAACTTCGCCGTGTGCTGAAACAGAAACTGGTGCGCGGTCACGTCGAAGTCACGCTCAACCTCGACCGCGGCCAGAAAACCGAAGTCGCCTATGATGCAGGGCTGGTCGAAACCTATCTGGCTGCCTTTCGCAATGCAGCTGCGCAGCACGGTCTGATGGGCGAACCCGACCTGAATGCAATCCTGCGCCTGCCCGGCATCTTCAACGGCGACAGCCGAGGCTATGACCGCGGTTCGGGCGACCGTGGCTCAGAAGACGAGTCGCGCGCTCTCGAAGCCGCCGTTCTCGCAGAACTCCCCGCGCTCATCGACGCGCTCAACGGAATGCGTGCCCAGGAGGGCTCCGCGCTTGCGGCTGAACTCGCAGCCGGCCTCGACCGCCTCCGCAAGCTGGTCGATGAAGCAGCGGAGCTGCGCGAAGATGTGCAGCAAGCCTACTTCGAGCGCATCAGCCAGCGTCTTACCGCCATTCTCGATAAATCATTCGACCGCGATCGTGTCCTGCAGGAAGCCGCGCTGCTGGCCGAACGCAGCGACGTCGACGAAGAAGTTACGCGCCTGCGCACTCACATTGATCACTTCCGGTCGCTGATTGAAAATGGCGGCGAAATCGGCAAGAAACTCGATTTCCTATTGCAGGAAATGAACCGCGAAGCCAACACTCTCCTGTCTAAAACAGGAGGCGTTGCCGGAAATGGTCCACGCATCACCGAACTCGGCCTGGGCATGAAATCCGCGATCGAAAAAGCGCGCGAGCAGGTTCAGAATCTCGAGTAGGAAGACGGAAAGTAAAAGGAGAACACCAGCACTTTGGCAGGCATCCTGTTTCTCATCTCGGCTCCTTCCGGTTCGGGCAAATCCACGCTCGTCAACCAGCTCCGTTCTTTGGTCAATAACCTGGAGTTTTCCGTTTCCTATACCACGCGCACCCCGCGTGGCTCCGAGCAGGAAGCCCGCGAGTACCACTTCATCAGCCGCGAGGAATTTCAGCGCATGATCGATGCCGGCGAGTTCCTGGAGCATGCCGACGTCTTCGGCAACTACTATGGAACAGCGCGTAGCTCGCTCACCCATGCCTTCGAGCAGGGCAAGGATGTGCTGCTCGACATCGACGTGCAGGGTGCATCGCAGGTGCGCGAGAAGATGCCCGACGCGGTCAGCATCTTCGTCATGCCCCCGTCGCCGGAGATTCTGGCTTACCGCCTGCGCAATCGCAGCCGCGCCGAAGGTGCTGTGCAGGAAGATATTATCGCCCGCCGCCTGGCCAGGGCACGCCTGGAGATTGAGAATTATCGCGAATATGGCTATATTCTGGTCAACGATATTCTCGACCGGGCGGTCGAGGAGATGGCAGCCATCGTCGCCGCCGAACGGATGAGCCGCAACCACGGACCGGTCACCACGGACGACAAGGAGCTGATCGCAAAGGCGGAAAAATGTCGCCAGCGGAATTCTGAAGCGCGGATCAACCCCGTGCTCCAGGCTTTCGGAGTCGTCAACGCCGAGGCCGCTTCCGTGTGAGCCGGTCAAGGCAACTTTGGGAGTAGAGACGCCATGAGTGTTGAGCAGGAATTCGATAGCAATTTTCGCTACGTAATGGTTGCCGCTCGCCGCGCACGCCAGCTTCAGAACGGTTC
>DATAQX010000088.1:0-3680 GCA_036264455.1 Silvibacterium sp.
CTATGTTGAGCCCGTGGGAAAAATCTCCGATTCGCTGACGGAGCGGTTTGAGTTCGACGCACCGCTGAATCCGCCTGCTCCGGGTGTGGCTCCGGTTGATGCCGGGGAGCATGTGATCACTGTGCGCGTGTACGACCGCGCCGAGAACGCGGTTGCGGTAAAGGCCGTGGTTCGGTAAGACCGAGATGCGCTTTGAATTCTTCGTCGCCGCGCGATATCTGAGGGCCAAGCGCCGCCAGGCGGTGGTGGGTGTGATCACCGTTATCTCGATTGCCGGGGTTGCGGTAGGCGTTGCATCGCTGATTATTGCGCTGGCGATCACCAATGGAATGCGCCGCGATCTTCAAGACAGACTGGTGAGCTCAACTGCGCATGTAGAGCTGATGCGGGTGCAGAACGATGGCATTCGCGACTGGCGCGCACTTACGGAGAGGCTGCGGCAGGTGCCCCATGTAACCGCAGCTGCGCCGGGACTGTTTGAACCAGTGCTGGTTTCGCGTGGCGCTCTTTCGGGCGGGGCTATGCTGAAGGGCATTGTTCCGAACCAGGAGGGCATGGTCAGCGATCTGCTGACGAACCTGGCAGCAGGGTCGGCCGCTCCCCTGTCGGAGCCGGAAACTATTACCGATGCGGCGGGGACGCCGACTCCGCCCCTGGTGATCGGATACGAGTTGGCGAAGACGCTCGATGCGAAGGTGGGATCGACGGTGATGGTGATCAGCCCCCAGGGGGAGCTGACGCCATATGGACTGGTTCCGAAGTATCAGCGCTTTCGTGTTGTCGGGATTTTTCATTCGGGGTTTTACCAGTACGATTCGAGCTTCGGATTTCTCCGGCTGAAGGACGCGCAGACGTTGTTTGGCGAACCGGATGTGGTGTCGGTAATTTCGTTTAAGGTAGACGATCTCTACCATGCGGACCGGGTCGGCAAGGCGATCGAAGAAGCCGCCGGTCCGGGCTTTCTGACGACGAACTGGATGGAGCAGAACCGCGAGCTGTTTCGCGCACTCCAGCTGGAACAGGTGGTGACCTTCATCATCATTGGGCTGATTGTGTGCGTGGCAGCGCTGAATATCCTGATCGCCCTGACCATGATGGTGATGGAGAAGACGAAGGATATCGCCGTGCTGATGTCTTTTGGTGTCGAGTCCGGACAGATCCGGCGGATCTTCCTGATGCAGGGGTTCCTGATCAGCGTGGTAGGAACAGCGCTGGGGTTGGTGCTGGGCTATCTGCTCTCATGGCTGGGCAGTCACTACCGGTTTCCCCTGTCCGCGGAGGTTTACTCGATCGACTACCTGCCGTTTGCACCGCGGATCGTCGATGGGGTGATCGTAGCACTGGTGTCGCTGGGAGTGTCGCTGCTGGCGACGCTTTATCCTTCGAGCGCAGCGGCACGAGTCCTGCCGGCCGAGGCGCTACGGTACGAATAAGGATTGAGGCAACCCCTCGCATCGTCTGCTGGTTCCGATCTGGCAATGGAAATACAAACGGTACTTCCAGGGTAATGACCGGGGAGCCCCCTTGCATCGTTTCTTCCTTTTTTGTGTCAAAGAATGATAGATGATAGAGGTAGATATGGAGCTTGTTTCCCCAAGATCGCATTCACCGGTCGGGTCTCAGCCTGAAAGCCTGAGTACCTTTGGGGAATCAGCACGTCCAAAGCTCATACAAGCCAAAGACTTACGCAAGGAATACAGAACTGGACGCGGACGGCTTGTGCTGTTCGATGGCCTGAGCTTTGAAGTCACCGCAGGTGAGATGCTGGCGATCGTCGGCGAATCAGGGGCGGGAAAAAGCACGCTTTTACATATCCTTGGCGCTCTTGATAGCCCGTCTGCGGGTGACGTATACTGCGCCTCAATCCAGTTGAGAACTTTGTCGAGCAGGGAGGCTGCATCCTTTCGCAATCGCGAGGTGGGATACGTGTGGCAGTTCCATTACCTGCTGCCGGAGTTTACGGCGGCAGAAAATGTGGCGATGCCGCTGATGGCAAGGGGCGAATCAAAGGCCACAGCATTAAGGGCCGCGGAGAAGTGGCTGGATGAGGTAGAGCTCGGCGACCGGGCCCAACATCGGGCTGGAGAGCTTTCGGGGGGCGAACAACAGAGGGTTTCACTGGCGCGGGCGCTGGTGACTGGCCCAAAAGTATTGCTGGCAGATGAGCCTACGGGGGATTTAGACAGCCGCACGGCTTCTGTAGTGTTTGATCTAATTGAACGGCTTCACGAGACGCATGGACTGACGTCCGTGATCGTGACACACAACATGGCGCTGGCAAGCCGATGTAGCAGGATTTTGCGCCTGGAAAAGGGGCGCATGGAAGAGGTTTCTCGGCAGATGGCATGATTGCGGAGTGTACGACCGGGCAGGTATGAGCCAGCCCGGTGGCAGTGGGATGGATGCAGACAAGCGCACCCAGCCTTAAAGCCGTATCCAGGTTTGATTTTTGGACCTTTTGTTTCAGGTCTGATCCTGGGAAGCGGCGATACGGGACGAAGGCTCCGATTGTTTTCGATACCCGGCCAGCACGGCAGGGATCGTAAGCGTATCGGAACTTTTCCAGGGGGAACATGTTCGAACGCTACACGGAAAAAGCACGTCGCGTCATCTTCTTCGCGCGGTATGAAGCAAGCCAGTTCGGCTCACCCTACATTGAGACTGAGCATCTACTGCTGGGCCTGCTACGCGAGGATAAGGCGCTGACCAATCGCTTCCTTCGCTCACATGCATCGGTGGAATCAATTCGTAAACAAATTGAAGGACACACCACAATTCGCGAGAAGGTTTCGACTTCGGTCGATCTGCCGCTCTCAAATGAATGCAAGCGCGTGCTGGCCTATGCGGCCGAAGAGGCCGAACGGCTCTCGCACAAGCACATTGGCACGGAACATCTACTGCTCGGGCTGCTGCGCGAGGAGAAGTGCTTCGCAGCCGAGATTCTGCACGAGCGGGGGCTGAAGCTGCTGGCTATTCGCGAAGAGCTGGCAAGGACGACACAGGAGAAGGCTCCACAGCAACAGCGTAATCGTGAATCGAGCCTTCTGGCGGAGTTTTCGCGCGACCTGACACAGGCTGCGATGGATAATCAGCTCGATCCGCTGGTGGGACGCGACCAAGAACTGGAGCGGGTAGTACAGATCCTGTGCCGCCGGACAAAGAACAATCCGGTGCTGATCGGCGAGCCGGGAGTTGGAAAGACGGCCATCGTCGAGGGGCTGGCCCAGCGCATTTCTGACGGCGAAGTGCCGAGCTTCCTTGCAGAGAAGCGCGTGCTCGCGCTCGATCTCTCGCTGATTGTCGCTGGCACGAAGTATCGCGGCCAGTTCGAAGAGCGCCTGAAGACGATCATGAAGGAGCTGATGGAGAATCAGAACTCCATCGTCTTCATCGACGAGTTGCATACGCTGGTCGGAGCAGGATCGGCGGAGGGGTCGCTGGATGCAGCGAACATTCTCAAACCGGCCTTGTCGCGCGGTGAGATTCAGTGCATCGGCGCAACCACACCGGCTGAGTACCGCAAGTCGATTGAAAAAGACCGCTCGCTCGAACGGCGCTTTCAGGCGGTCAAGGTGCCTCCACCGAACGAGGAGGACGCGATCAAAATCATCATGGGGATCAAGGATCGCTACGAGAAGTTTCATGCGGTGAGCTATACCGACGACTCGATCGTTTTCTCC
>DATAQX010000118.1:0-7089 GCA_036264455.1 Silvibacterium sp.
TGACCTCGAGTTCATGCGCGATATCGGCCGAGGTAACCGAGCCGAAGAGGTGATCGTGCTCGCCCACCTTACGCTCGAAGACCAGAGCGACGTTATTGAGCTGACCGACGAGCGCTTCGGCTTCCGACTTCTCCTTCGCCGAGCGGCGGACAGCGGAGGCCTTCATTTGCTCGATAACGGCCTTGTTGGCGGCATTTGCCTCCATGGCGAGTTTCTTGGGCAGCAGGTAGTTGCGGCCGTAGCCATCCGCCACCTTCACCACGTCGCCACGATGGCCGAGGTTGTTGATGTCTTCTTTCAGAATGACTTCCATGCAAATCTCCAGATCTTGTATTCAGCGACACGTATGCCGCGGTTTGCACCGCGGCGCGAATTAGTAGCGCGCCGCAAACGGCAGCAGGGCGATGTTGCGCGCCTGCTTGATGGCGCGGGTGAGGCGGCGCTGGTGCGTCGTGCAGACACCAGTCAGGCGGCGGGGCACGATCTTCCCGCGCTCAGCCACGAAGCCCTGCAACAGGCGCACGTCACGGTAAGGGATGGCATCGATCTTCTCGGTGCAGAATTTGCAGACCTTCTTCCGCCGGAAAAACTTGCGTCCGCCAGGGCCGCCGGGACCGCCAGTGCGGGGAGCGCCCGTGCGCGGGCCCGCGCCAGGGCCGGAGGATGGCGCTCCACCTTCGGGAGCGCGATGAGATGTTGTTTCGTCAGCCATTGTGTTTCCTATCCTTCGTTGAAACGAATTTTCCAAGCCCGCGAATACCGCGCAGCTTCAGTCTTAAATCTTTCCCGTCGCCGGATGCTAGGCACTCACCGGTGCGGCTTCAGTTGTCTCAGCGGGCTGCACCGGTGCTTCGGCAGCAGCCGGAGCTTCAGCAGGAACCGCCGCCGGCTGCGCGCTCAGCTTCTTGCGCGTGGCGCGGATGGCTTTGATTTTGTCGATGCGCTTCTGCTCTTCATCCATGCGCACGGTAATGAACTTGATGACAGGCTCGGAAACGCGCAGCCGGCGCTCCAGTTCAGCAACCAGCTTGCCATCGGCGTCGATGGTGAGCAGCACGTAGTTGCCGTCATTGAACTTGCGAACGGTGTAGGCAAGTTTGCGTCGGCCAAGCTTCTCGGTAGAGCGAAGCGTGCCGCCGCCATTGGTGATCGTCTGCTCAAAACCGGCGATCAGCTTGTCGAGGTCTGCGTCCTCGATGTCGGGACGGACGATAAACATTACTTCATAGAAACGATCCATGCTTTGCTTCTCTTTTCTTTGGCCACGACGGCAATTCGTCACCGTGACCGAACATTAATTCTTACGGCATTGCTCTGCCGCATATCTTTCGGCGACGTTCTGCCGGCAATTCGTTAACTTACTCCGCCGAGCTGTTTTTCTCGCGTCCGTTTTCCCGCCCGTTTTCCCGGCGGTTGAACTCGTTCATCGCGGCGCTTATTCCCTTCGCCACGACCACTTCTACTGCCTGCGCTACGCGATCGAGAACCTCGTCCAGCGTGGTCAGATCCTTCTTCCGCAGCGGAGTCAGCAGGTAATCCTTGCCGCGCCGAAATGCGTCTTCCGGCCCCGTATCGGATCCTACCCCGATCCGGATGCGCGCCCAATCGTCCGAGCGCAATGCGCCGGAGATGGAGCGTGCTCCGTTATGTCCTGCGGCGCTGCCGCGCGCTCTCACGCGAAGAACGCCCAGGGGCAAATCCAATTCGTCGTACAAAACCAGCAGGTCGCGAACTGGATCGATCCCAAACTCGGCGACCAATGCCGCGACGGAAAGACCGCTGAGGTTCATGAAGGTCTCGGGCTTAGCCAGGATCACTTCACGTCCGGCGATCTGAATCTTTGCCGTCAGAGCGCGGCAGCGGCGGTTGGCCACGGCCACGCGGTTCTGATCGGCGATACGATCGACTGCGAGGAAGCCTGAGTTGTGCGGCGTGAACTGGTATTCGATGCCCGGATTGCCGAGCCCGACGACCAGGAACACGCGAGACAACACGTCACGATTCTGAGCCTCCGCCGCAGTCGCCAAAACTTACTTCTTCGCGCCTTTTTCCGCAGGCGCTTCTGCTGCAGTCTCTGTCTTACCCTTCTTCACAACCTCGGGCTCGGAGGGTGCGGCCGCAGCCACCTCTTCCACCACAGGCGCAACCTCTTCCTTGATTGCAACCACGTGCGCGACAGTCGCATCCTCGTCGGTGAGGAACTTGAGCTTGTCAGAATGCGGCAGATCGGCCACGCGCAGCACATCACCAATCGACATCTGCGTAACATCCAGGTCGATGTGACTCGGAATATCGCCCGGCAGGCACTCGATTTCTACCTCACGCAGTACCAGGTCGAGAATGCCGCCCTGATTCTTGACGCCAATCGCCGTGCCGACGAGCTGGATTGGAACCTCGACGCGCATAGCCTTATCGAGCGCAATGCGCTTGAGGTCAATGTGCATCAGCGTGCCCTTGATAGGCTCATACTGCCAGTCGACAATCATGGCCTTTGTTTTCGCCGTCGAGCCGGTAATTTCAAGATCGAAAATGGAGTTGTGGCCTGTGTCGGAGTGCAGAATCTTCTGGATCTGCTTTGGATCGACCTCAATGGCAATGGCCGGCTGCGCGGCGCCATAAACGACCGCGGGAATCTTACCCTTTACGCGCACGCGACGGGCGGCATTTTTGTTGAACTTGCCCTCGCGGGGGGTTGCTGCGACTACTTCCTGACTAATCATGATCCTCTTCCTTCGGGCACGGTGAAGCAGGGATTAACGATTAGGGATTAGCCATTAGCCAACCCCGCTTGCGTCCCTGCCTTTTCCGCTCCCTTTGCCGGCCTTCAGATCCGGCTGTTGTGGCGGCTCACGCCGCGGTTTCTAAACTAATGGCTACCCATTGACTAATCCCTGCCGTTAGTTGAACAGGGAACTGACGCTGGTTTCCATGTGAATGCTTTCGATAGTCGCGGCCAGCAGACCCGCCACCGAACGCACTTTGATTTTCGCCACCTTTTGCGCCGCTTCGCTCAAAGGGATGGAGTCGCTCACAACCAGCTCTTCGAGCTTCGAGTTGGCGATGCGCTCGACCGCCGGTCCTGAAAGCACAGCGTGCGAAGTGCATGCGTATACCTTGGTGGCGCCCTGTTCGAGCAGCGCGTCCACCGTCTTTACCAGCGTGCCGGCGGTATCGACGATATCGTCGACGATAAGACAAGTGCGGCCGCTGACATCGCCGATCACGTTCATCACTTCCGTCACGTTAATGTCCGTCCGCCGCTTATCCACAATGGCCAGGGGCGCACCCATCTTGGTTGCGAAAAAGCGCGCTCGCTCCACGCCTCCCGCGTCCGGCGAAACCACGGTCAGATCCGGCAGATTCAGTTCTCGGAAGTAGCTCACCATCACCGGGCTGGTAAACATATGATCTACTGGGATGTTGAAAAACCCTTGAATCTGGGCCGCATGCAGGTCCATAAACAGCGCGCGATTTGCCCCGGCGGTGGTCAGCAGATCGGCAATCAGCTTCGAGGAGATCGCCACGCGCGGCCTGTCCTTGCGGTCTTGGCGGGCATAACCGTAATACGGAACGACCACCGTGATGCGGCCGGCCGATGCGCGCTTTACCGCGTCGATCATAATCAGCAACTCGACCAGGTGCTGGTCCACCGGATTGCAGGTGGGCTGCACTATGAAGACATCCGTGCCGCGAACATTTTCAAGCAGTTGAAAATAAACCTCGCCATCGGCAAATCGCTGCATTTTGGTCTCGCCCAGCGTTATGCCGATGTGCTTGCAGATGTCCGCAGCCAAGGTTCGATTTGCCGAGCCGGAAAAAACCTTGAAGCGTTTGTCTTCACTGTGCGAGCGCGCCCGCTTCTTTTCCGCCGGCGCCTTCGTCTCTGCATGAGCCTGTTGCCGAGATCCGCTGCTGTTATTGTCCGAATTCAACGCGGGGCTCACCACCTCCGCGACTGCCGTCTCCATCACCGTTTCATTCTTCACAAGATTCTCCCAAGCTGGTTGGCTCTGGTTGTCCTGCACAAGTGTCGTCTGGCGTTCCTGCTGCCAGGGCTTCGGTTTCGCCGGAGAGGTTAACCCGGCGATGCAACTCATTTCTGGCTGGGCGACTAGGATTCGAACCTAGACAAAGTGCTCCAAAGGCACTTGACCTACCGTTAGTCGATCGCCCAATACTACAACTTCAAACTGCCGCTGCTCTCGACTCCGGGTCCCCGGCGCGGCCCGCTTTTGGCCGCGCTGGGCAGAAAGGCACTTGACCTACCGTTAGTCGATCGCCCAGTACTACAACCTTGAATCGGTGGAATCTACCAGCATTCTGCGCCAGTACTGATCCCGCGGCAAGGTCTCCGTGCGAAGCGACCGGATACCCATCCCGGTGAGCCGCGTCTCTGCCGCCTCCGCCGCTTCCGGCGTTCCGTACAGGCCGAACAAGGCCGATCCGGAACCGGACAGCGATGCATAAAAAGCCGCGTGCTCCGGATGACCCGTAGCCGCAAGTTCACGCTTGATTCGACCGAGGAGGGGATTCTGAGGAAAGACAACTTCTTCGAAGTCGTTTTCAATCCCGGTTCGGACAAGCGTGGAAAACGGATTCGCCCCGGCGAATAAGCTGGTGGGGGATCCCGTCTTCGCGGCCAGGTCTTCTAAGAAGACACCGGAGGAGTGCGGCTCGCAAAATGCGGAAGCGAGAGCCCGACTCAACACTTTAAGTCTATCGGAGGCAGGCGCCACGGTCAATGCGCCGCTCAGCAACAAGCCCGGCGCAGGACCAGCAGGCTCCGCGTGCCGTGCATCCCAGTCGCGAAAAGCCTGTGGCGTGGAGACACCGATCTCAGGCAGGGCCAGGACACAGTGGGTAGTAGGTAAATCGGGCAGCGGATGAACCTCTTCGCCTCGGCCGACGCCCAGCACCGCCCCGCCGACAAGAAAAAGTGGTACATCCGAGCCGACTTCGGCTGCGATACGAAGCTTCTCCATCCCGGAAAGGGGCGCGACACCATGCGCGCCAAGTTCGCGCTCCAGCCCAATGAGGGCTGCAACCGCGTTTCCCGACCCCGCCCCGAGTCCACCCTGCACCGGCAACCGCTTATCTATATGAATGCGAACCTCAGCGGTCGTCTTCAACGCCTTCAGCGCGAGGCTCACAGATTTGAATGCCGTATTCCGGTCGTCAGTGGGCACGCGAGGGTCATTACTGGTGAGGGTAATACTGGTTTTTTCGGCAGGACGTGCCTCGACAATGACGTGATCATGTGCCGCAAGTGTCTGATAAAGCGTGGTGAGCGCGTGAAATCCGTCCGCTCGTACAGGGCCAATGGCCAGGCCGAGATTGATTTTAGAAAACGAACGGATGGTCGTAGACATATCTCATTCGATTGTAGCCAGCTCACCGTTCGTAATCATTTCCGCCTTACGGGAGAGTGTTTTGCTACACAAACCACTAAAACATGCTCACTTTCCGCGCTAGACTATACCTCCGACTTATGATACGAACTGCTACTCTTGCCACAATTGCCTGCCTCTGCAGCCTCCCTGCGCTCCACGCCCAGGATGCCGCTCCCGACGACGCAAAACACACCGTTGCAACCACTGGACAGGAACAGCCAGTCCATACCAGACACGCCATGGTAGTCAGCATCCATCACCTGGCAACCGACGCTGGCGTTGAAATTCTGAAAGACGGCGGCAATGCTGTCGATGCCGCCGTGGCTACGGGTTTCGCGCTGGCCGTGGTGCATCCCGTGGCCGGCAACATCGGAGGCGGCGGGTTTATGCTCGTCCATCTCGATAGTGGCAAGTCGACCTTCATCGACTACCGCGAGCGGGCACCGCTGGCCGCCACGGCAAATATGTATCAAGACGCGAAGGGGAACGTCATTCCTGATGCCAGCATTACTGGATACAAGGCGATCGGCGTACCCGGCTCCGTCGCAGGCATGGTCTATGCGGAGAAACATTACGGCAAGCTCACACTGAGCAGGGTGATGGCTCCGGCCATCCGCCTGGCCAGCCAGGGCTTTGTGCTGAGCGACGAGGAAGCGGCGGAACTGCACGACGAAACGCTGACCCTGTTTCCCGAGTCGAAGCGGATATTTCAGCGGGACGGCAATTTCTACACAGGGGGAGAGACTTTCAAGCAGCCCGAGTTGGCCGCAACGCTGAAGGTCATCGCAACAGATCCTAATGACTTCTACCGCGGCCGCATCGCGAAACGGCTCGCCGCCGACGTGCAGAAAGGAGGCGGACTTCTTACCGCTGAAGACCTCGCGCGCTACTCGGTGAAGGAGCGCGAGCCCGTTGCCGGTACGTATAAGGGCTACACAATCGTGAGTGCTCCTCCGCCATCCTCAGGCGGCATCGTGCTGATCGAGGCCCTCAACATCCTCGAAGGCTACAACCTGAGCCGATGGACAGACCGCACGCCCGATGAGATGCACCTCATCGTCGAGGCCTTCCGCCGCGCCTATATGGATCGCGGCGATTTCCTCGGCGATCCCGATTACGTAAGAATTCCCCAGGAGCAGTTAACCGACAAGAAATACGCCGCAGCCTGGCGGACCAGCATCGTGGCCGAGCAGGCACTCCCCTCGAAAGACCTCAAGCGGCCTGCGGGATTTCTTCCCCCTGCACCAACCATGAGCGATGTTCGGCATGAGTCGAACCAGACTACGCATTATTCAGTGATTGACGCCGACGGTAATGCCGTTGCTGTAACCACGACCCTCAATAACGGATTCGGCTCAGCGGTAACAGCAACCGGGCTCGGCTTCCTGCTTAACGATGAGATGGACGATTTTGCCTCGAAGCCCGGCGTTCCCAACATGTACGGACTCATCCAGGGTCCCGCTAACACCATCGCTCCCGGCAAGCGCCCGCTCTCCGCCATGACGCCCACCATCGTTCTGAAAGACGATAAGGTTCGTTTTGTATTGGGCTCGCCGGGCGGAGGCCGCATCATCACGACAGTCGCGAATATCTTTCTCAGTGCGGCGGATGAAGGCCTGAACATCCAGCAGGCCGTGGATGCTCCGCGCTTCCACGATCAGTATCTGCCCGACGTGCTCTTCATGGAACCCGGCTTCTC
>DATAQX010000191.1:0-6158 GCA_036264455.1 Silvibacterium sp.
GGGAAGAGCTTCGGCAGGAAGCACCATTGCGCCACTTTCTGTGACACCACCTGCGGTGCAGGTGGAGCGCTTGCCGCCTGCATCTGCTGCACGGTGAACATCCGCGTAGCGCCGGCGTCGGCAGGCTGTGCCTGAGGCGTCCTCGCGGGCGAGCTCACCATCTGCTCGACCATGTGCGCGCGAACGCCGGTAAAGTAGAAGCCTCTCAGATACGGATTGGCATTCAGATGGCTGGGACGGGCAAGCTCGACAAGGTAAGATGCCAGATTGTTCCGCAGCTTTCGTATTTCGCGCGGGAACTCATAGACCGGATCGACATTTTTCTGATCCGTTTCCCGCGCCAGCAGCTCCAGGCGAAATTCTCCCAGCGAAAAAATAAGCTGATCGAGGGCAGAAGTCACCTCGCCCATGGCCTTTTCCGCATACAGACCGCTGGAGGCTTCGTTGCGAGCGAACGCCATGCCGAGCGGCTGGGATGCCTCTTCGCTCGTCAGGTTACGAACATATTCCGTAAAGTTCGGGATGCGATCCAGTTTGGTGAGTGTCACGTACACCGGAACTTCCGTCCCCAGCTGTTGTGCCAGGTCGCGCAGCATCTGGTTTGTGGACCGGGCTGAGGCAAGCACAGCGTCGGAAGCGCTCGCGCCGAGAAACTGTTCGCAGCTGATACAAACCACTGCGGCGCGCACCGGAGCCTGCGTTCCCATAGCGGAGCGGTATGCCTTGGGTCGCGTCTTGCGAATCAGCTTGCTCCAGAGTACGGGGCTTTTGCGGACAGCATCCCCGGCTTCCGCAATGACGCATTGCTGTGTGTACCACAGGTTCACGACCGGTGTGGCAGTAATGTCCTGGTCTCGATAGATCTGACCGGCAAGCAGCTCCGGATCGAGCCCGGACTTGAGAACTGCCGTTGTCTTTGCCGAATTCCCATCGCCCAGAATGTAGAGGAGGGGCAGGGAATCGAGCGATTTCGGGCCGGTGCGCTGGGCTGCGGCCAGCCGCTTTTCGGCATCGCGCAGCAGAGTATCCATGTCCGATCCGCCCTGGATATTTTTCGTAGCCGCATCGCGCCGCTTGTCTCTGAAGTACATGACCAGAATGATGGTTGCCGCGGCAGCGCCCAGCACAACAAGTAGAATGCGCAGAATTAGAAGCGAGGTCCCTTCAATGTGAAGCAATGGGCCGGCCAGCCAGGCAAGCACAACCGACAGGATGAAGATAAGGGCAGAAATCAGAATCGAGACCACAACTGGCTCCTATCGCGCATTCAAACTGGTGTTCTGCACCTCGGAGACTCCGGAACCAAGGGCAAGTTGAAAGCCGCCAAATGCAACTACGATCAAACCGGCAAGTACACACGTTGTGATGAGCAACGCACGGCTCCACGAATCCTTTGTTCGTGCGGGGCGCACTTCCGGCGACGCCATAGGTGGCAGCAGGTGCGCCGCGCCGCGAATCCGTTGGATTTTTTCCTGCGCTTGTCGCAACAGCTGGTGTAATTCACCGCTATCGCCCAGCGCGTAGCGGCCGCGGTATCCCATCTGCAGGCAGAGGCAGTGCAGTTCCAATGCGTCAGCTACTTCGGCGGAGTCCTGTTGGCCGAGAAGCGTTTTCAGGTTGCGAAAGAAAGTCTCGCCTGCAAGATGGCCGCCGAAGAGTTCTTCCTGCAGCGGACGCCGTGCCCAGTCGGCAAACGCCGGGCTCTGCAGGTTGAGCACGCTTTCGTCCATGTATGCGACAACAGCGAAGACTCCCATCTGCACCGTATCGCTCGAATAACCCAGAGAGCGAGCCTCCTGCATCGCTGTCTGTAAAGAGCGACGCATCTGCGCGCGAAAGCTTTCCGAGTCCTGAACCTGTTGCCGTTGGAAGCGTACCCGCAGGATGGCGGTGAGCACCTCCTGAAATGAAAACGCGAGACTGTTGACGCGAGCAGTGCTCATTACGATTGCTCCACGATGACGGTAAGATCGAACTCCGGCTTCGAGATTTCTCCTGGAATATACACGCCTACTTTGCGCGTTTGCAGAATGTGCTCCCAGCATGGACCGGTGGTTTCGACTGCGAAGTACTGCATATCCACTTCGGCGCGCAGGGCCGTGGGCGGAACTGGCAGATGCGTTAGCGTCATGCCGGGAAGAGCGCGTTTCACCAATTCGGGGACAAAGCGCGAAGAGCATACCTTCACGAGTCTTGGCACCAGGTTCAGAATCTCCGATTCTCCCAATGCCGAGCGCACGCCCAGAATCCAGCGGGCGCGTCGCAGGCAGCGTTCATCAAGTACGTCAGCCGCCTGAATGTAGGGCTCAATGGGATGGAAGTCGAGCGTGACCGTATTCGAAGGAACCACGATCTCCAGATGCCGCTTGATATGGACGTCGAGCGCGCGGAATGCCGGCCCGGGATCCCGGTGATTATAGGAGGGAAGCTGGCGCGGATCCGAATCAACCGCAAAGGTGCATAGCGCGCCCGCCAGTCGCGAAAGCTCGATGAACAGGTCCTCCGGATGAGCGTGCCTGGTGGTGCTCAGGTGCTGCAACGGTGGAATGGCGTTGTGCAGCGCATGCAGAAACCAGTAATTCGCCACATCGAGAGCAGCCGTGCCTGCCTCAAAACGACCATGGCGTCTGGCGCCTCGCGCGATGGTGCTGCTTTTTTCTCCTATCGTCTCGAGCAGGCGTTTGATCAGGAGCATCAGCGGCTCGCTTGCGCTCAGACGCAGGCACGTTGGAATGAATTCCTCGTCATAGATCAGGTGCCCGCGACCGTCACGCAAAACGTGCGCGATGGGAATGGATAGTATCTCGTGCGTCAATTCGGCTTCCGTCAGCAGGCGAATGTTTTTCTGCCCCAGCTCGATCTCACGCTCGTCGATACCGTTGGTCTCGTCGCGCAGCGTGCGCTGCATCCGCGAAAAGCGCACCCCGTTTGCCGTATCGCTCAGGTCGCAGTCAAAGCCATTATCCCGGCGGCTCGGTACTGCCAGGTAAAGCGGCAGAACCGCATCCGTAGAGGGGAAGACTTCAAGCAGATTGCGCGCCGGCGGAGCCGGATCGGAATTCGGCAATTCAAAGGTCAGGCCATCCGGAAAAATCCCCGAAGCATGCAGCAAAACGGCATTGCCGTTGCGGATTGCCTTCTGATCCAGTTCGGCATGCAGCAGTCCCCACGGCTCATGCCACAGGCTGGCTGCGAGGAACGCAATCGAATCTTCGAAATAGCGGCTCTGAGTTTGAAAATGATGCGGGCCCAGGTACATCCCCTCAGACCACACCACCCGCGACAAAAATTTCATAGTGACCGGACCATTTGGCGAACGTGGTTGTTGAGCGGCCCCCGCGGATTGTTAAGCGGCCACGGATATGTGCAGCCGTAAGGGGCGATCAGCGTGTCTGCCCAATTAGTTTCAAATGCTTGAATTTACTGTGGCCAATTCGTGAGTGAATCGTAGGTCGAGTGCACTTTACTGTCAAGTAAATGCGATGTAGTCTTGGTCTCCAGAATCAAGCAATTATTCAGAATCACGGTGGCGCTCTATGGACCCGTCCAAGTCTCCTTTCGATGACCCCGATTTTCCCGGCAAGAGTGAATCTGCCACCAGCGACCCATCGAGCGCAACCGCTATCTTTGGTACCGTTTCCGCACGTCCCGCGCCGCCCCAGGAAGATGACCTGCTCCGGTCTCTGCTCAAAGAGGAGAGTACGCCTGCCCCGGCCGGCGCACCTCAGGCGATAGCTTCGCCCGCATCACAAACGCCGCCCTGGACTCCAGCCGCTCAGTCGGCCGCTTCCCCCGTTGCTACACAACCGCCATCTTCCAGCAGCCCCGGCGAGTTTACCGATATGTTCCAGGCGCTTGCCACCCCGGCATCGTCATCGACCCCGGGAGTCACGCCTGGAGCCAATCCAGGAGCCGCCCCGACTCCACCGCCGCCTGCTTCACCAACGCTGCAAAAGCCCCTGCCCGATTTAGCGAACGTATTTACGCAGGTCCTGGTGCAAAAATCTTTTTCACACGATGCGCCACCGCCGCCTGCAAGCGCGAAGCCCGGCGAATTCACGCAGCTGCTGCAAACCCTAAGTACGCCGGTGGAAAAAGGAGCGAGCGAAATTCCTCCGCCTGCGGCGCCGGAGACGGCAAAAGCTGCAGCTTCGCCGAGTAGCTTCACACAGATGCTCAACGCCATCTCCGCAAGTCCGGGCGAACCCACAGGGCCCTCCGAATCCGCAAGACCGGCAGCAGATCTGGAGGCGACAAAGGCAATACCGATACCGCCACAAGTTGCGCCGCTATCTTCGCAGCCCATGAAACAGGAAGCGGCAGCTGCGCCCGGCGACTTTACCCGGATATTCCAGTCCCCGCAGCCCCCCAGGGAAACTGGCTCACCGCAACCCCTCCCGCCGCCTGTGCCGCCGCAATCGGCAGCCGCTTCGGGACCGGGTGCCTTTACGCAGATGTTCTCTCAGCGGCCCATGGAGAAAACTCCGCAGGAAGACCCATTGAAGTCGCTCAAGCCCGAGTCAATGCCCGCGAGCAGTTTCGAGTTTTCAGGCAGCCCTGCGCGTTCGCCAGAGGCCATGCCTCCAGCTCAGGGCGGATTTACTCAGCTGCTTCAGGCCTTGAACAAGGAAGAGCCTGCCGCAGCAAAACCAGCGGAGACTTTTATGCCTCCTCCACCTCCGCAGCCTGCGGCAACCGGTCCCGCTGCGGGAGGATTTACGCAGCTTCTCCAAACCCTCTCTGCCGACCCTGCTCCTCCACGCCCGGCAGCTCAGCCGCCTTTTGCCCAGTCCTTCTCGCCACCGCCACTGCAGACGTCCCCGGCGCCGCCACCCTCATCAACCGGTCCCGGCGAGTTTACGCGGATCATTTCCGGCTCGGCATTGCGCGAGCTGCAGGGACAGGGTGCTGCGCAAGTTCCACCTGCAGCAACGCCCGGAAGTCGGCCCGGAATGGCGCCCATGCAGTTTCCCCAACCGCCTGCGTTTCCCCAAGCGCCTCCGATGCCGCAAATGCCTGCGCATGCCGCGGCCCCTCCGCCGGCGATGCCGCATTTTCAGCCAGCGGCCTTTCCATTTCCCCAGCCGCCTGCGCCGCCACCCGCTCCGGCTCCCGCGCCGGGCAAGCTACAGCAGTACCTGCCTCTTATCCTGATTCTGAATATCTTCGTGCTGCTGGTAATCGTCCTGATTTTGTTTTTCGTTCTGCGGCACAAATAATGCCGTCGAATCCGGCTAATCGGGATTCGCGAAAAGAATGATCAGTTCCATTTCGGGATTCGGGATCTCCCCCGGCACGTAAACGCCAAAATTGCGTGACCGCACGACTGCTTCCCACACAGCACCTGTCCTCTCCAGGCTGAAATACTGGTAGCGCAGCTTCACCGGAATGGCCCGCGGCGGCACCGGGACGTGCGTCATCTTCAACCCGGGCAGCGCCTGTCGAATCAGCTGCTCGATATGCGTGGCAGAGCAGGCCTTGGCCAGTCCTGGAGTCCGGCTGATGAGATCGGCTTCACGCATGTCTGACGAGATGGCGAGGTAGAAGCGGGAATTCTCGAAGTATTTGTCTTTGTCGATCGCCGTAGCGTAGATGGAATCGCGCAATTGCTTGAGCGGCAAGGCCACAAAGTTGCTGGGCACTACCGTATCCAGCAATTCAGCAATTATCGTGTCGAGCGCGATAAAGCACGGCCCCAGTTGTTCATGTTCATATTTCGGCAGGTCGCGCGGCTCCATCTTCGGCGAAAACGTGGTGAGCGCCCCGGCGAGAGAGAGCATCTGCAGAAACAGCGTCTCCGGATGAACCTGGTCCGTCTCCAGCAAATGACGCAACACAGGAAGATGACTATTGATCGTATAGAGAAGCCAGAAGTTTGCTACGTCGGAGGCACTGAAGTCGGCAAGAGACTGGTTGCGCTGGCGGCGAGATCCCGCCAACTGGCTGCTCCGTGAGACCAGCGTCTCAATCAAACCGCGCAAAATGCCGGTGAGCAGTTCACTGCCCTTGACGTTCAGCATCGGCGGCACGTATTTCGCATCCAGCCGGTAGCCGCCCGCCTCTGTTCGCTCGATCTGCGTCAGCGGCAAAAGAACGGACCCTTCAAGGTTTTCGCCTTCGGCCAGGATCTGCAGGTTTTTGCGGGCCAGCGATACAGG
>DATAQX010000197.1:0-6065 GCA_036264455.1 Silvibacterium sp.
TAGAGTGCGCCCATATAGTTGCCAAGATGCAGCTTGCCGGTGGGGCGCATGCCGCTCAGCACGCGCTTCCTGGAATCAGAAGAAGAAATCGACACCCTGGTCCTTTACTCGAAAAATGCTCGTCCCATTGTACGGAAAGAATCAGAGGGAGAGCAGGATGGCATTTATCAGACCCAGCGCCGGACGAACAAAAAACATGATCACTGGAGCACCGACAAACAGGATCAGGATCAGGCCGATCATTCCCAACGAGTCGTAAATGCGCAATGCATTGTAGGGCAGCATGTGGCGAAAAATATGCGACCCATCGAGCGGCGGAATCGGCAACAGGTTAAAGACCGCGAGCAGCAGGTTAACCTCGAGACCGAGATAAAGAATGATGGCCATCGGGAAGATGACCGGGCTTGTGGTCATCAGATCCTGGTTGACAGGACCACCGGCGAGGGCATGCACAGCCTGCGCGCCCACTCCGTTCGTCTTGGCCAGGATAATCAGTGCAATCGTAGCCGCCAGAGCCGCCGCAAGGTTGCTCACTGGCCCGGCAAGAGTCGTCAGAATATCGTCACGTGTGATTCGCTTAAAGTTTCGCGTATTGACCGGCGTTGGACGCGCCCACCCGATCAAGAATCGGCCGTAGCCCGGCAGAAAGAGCATGGCCAGCGGAATCAACACTGTCCCGATTGGATCGATGTGCTTGATGGGATTGAGCGTCACTCGCCCCAGCATCCTGGCCGTCTGGTCGCCTAAACGCGATGCCATCCAGGCATGTGCGGCCTCATGAAGACTAAGCGCGAAAACAAGGATCGCAAACTGAAAAATCTTGATGACAATATCTTGCTGACTCATGGACAACAGTGATGGTAACAGGGCGGGCACAACCACGCACGGAGCCCGCCGCTATTCCACGCAGGTTAGGCCTGTTAACAGGCCCTAATCACATTCCGGCTGCTCGCGTTCGGGAGCCGGCACATCACTCCTGTCCTTGAACTGCGTAGCCTGAGCTTTGGTCTTCAGTTGCTTCGCGGGCACGCCGCCGGCAATGGCGTGATCGCCGATCTCCTTCGTCGCCAGGCTCATCGCGCCCAGCATGGCGTCTTCGCCTACACGCACACCGGCCATGACCGAGGAGTGATAGGTGAGCCGCGCCCCGGGACCAATCTCTGTTTTACGGTTCTCGACAATCCGGGAATCAATTGGATCATGTGCATGCGAATAGACGGACGCATAGTCCGAAATCGACGTTCCCTTTTTGATGATCAGCTCGCCACGATCGTCCAGCATCACGTACTTGTGGATGACGCAGTCATCCTCAATCGTAAGGTTGTAGCCGTAACTGAACTCGACACCGTGAAAGATCTTTACGTTATTCCCGATCTTTTTGAAGATGTGCTTTCCCAGCATGGCGCGAAAGCGGAAGCCCAGCCAGTGGTTCAGCGCCACCGGCGAGTGGTCAAACATGTGCCAGAACCAGATCAACGGCTTGATGCAGGCATAGCGCTGCGCATCAATGTCTCCGTAATACTCGGGTTCAAGCGTGACGTTGGCCGAGTCAAGCGACAACTGCAGCACATTGAACGGCAGCTCAGTGGTAAGGGTGAAATTGAGTCTTCCACCATGCGGCCGTCCCAGGAGCAACTGGTGCAGATTGTCTCGAACCAGCTCGGCGCGCAGTACCGGCTTTTTGTGCTTGGTGAACTCTTCGTCCAGGTAATCGATCCAACGCGTGTAGACTTCTACAGCCTGGCGTGAAGGCTCAAGGGCGCGATATTCGTAACGGGGCATGTCTATCCTTGCGAAGAAATTCTCGCTCTTTAGCAGAGTACGCCGTAATCCTAGTCAGATGCGAAGCAGCCGGCGAAAGTCGCAGGCTCACTCGATCGCCCCCATTGCTACTCGATAGCAAAGACAGCATAGACCGTGGCAGACGTTTCAATCTGACGGGGATTAATCGCCAACGGAGCGGAAGCAGCCATTGCCATAGCAGGAGCTGCCATCCTCGCGAACTGCCCCATCCGATCAAGTGGTCTGACTGGACTTTCGGGTGCCTGGTTGCTGGCGAAAATCAAACCTGCCAGCTTGACGTTCAGACCCTGCGCCATCTGCTGCGCGATCGCCTGAGCCTTGGCCAAAGCATTCGCCGCCGCTTTCGCCTGCAGACCATTCATATCGCTATATTGCCAATCAATCTGCCCGCTCTGGTTCGCGCCTGCCTCTACGGCAGCATGAAGGACTTTCGCAGCATCGTCAGGTCGTGTTTTCACCGTCCAGGACTGGTTCAACACAAATTGCCTTTTGTCGCGGGCCATCTGAGATTCCTGTGGATCATGAAACATATTCCGTTGCAGGTTCTGATTTTCGCTTTCAATTGCCTTGCCCGGAATGCCGCCCTTGTTGAGTGCATCGATAATGGCATTCGAAATCTTCGATCCATCGGCATAAGTGGATGACTCATCCGGACCGAATACCTGAAATCCGATGTGAACGACGGCGAGATCGGCTTCTGTCGTCGCCTTTTCCGAAGCTGTGACCGCAATCGTGCGATTATTTCTGTCTACCGATATGGTCTGAGCCTTCGCGAAACCGAGGAGACTCACCATAACAACGATCGCCGCTGCATTCCCCTTCACCACAGACTTCATGCTTATTCTCCTTGCGTGAGGTAAACCTCAAACCGCTCGCAGTTTATATCGCCTTGTGTTTTCGCGTGCCGTGGTCAAGACAGTTTTCCAAATTCACGCAGCTTCGCGAGCGTCTTTCGAACCGCTCCCGAGTCGATCGCCTCCGCGCTCCGCACAACGCCTTCCCGCAAATTCGTCGCAACGCCTGACGCGAGCAAGGCCCCGGCAGCGTTGAGAAGAAGAATGTCACGCTTCGGTCCAGACTCGCCATCAAAAATGCGCTCAAGAATTGACGCGTTCGCCGCAGCCGTCTCAGCTCCCGCCAACTCTGCGAGTCGAGCCCTCTTCAATCCGGCCTCTTCGGGAGTCAATCGAAAAAGTCGTACGCTGCTCCCCGTTCCCTGTTCCCTGTTCCCGGTTACTTCAGCCACGCTGCTGTCGTCAGTCAGGGTCAACTCGTCCAGCCCGTCCAGGCCGTGCACAACGAACGCATGCCGCACGCCAAGCCGCGCCATCGTCTCCGCCACCAGCGCGACCTTCGCGCCGGAGTACACACCCATCACCTGCGCCGGAGCACCCGCCGGATTCGTCAATGGTCCAGCCAGGTTGAAGATCGTTCGAAAACCCAGCGCCCGTCGAATCGGCTGCACTCGCTTCAACGCCGGATGCAGCGCTGGAGCATACAGGAACATGAATCCCGTCGCCCGCAGGCATGCGACCGCCTGCTCGGGCGAGAGCGCAACCGGCACGCCCATTGCCTCCAGCACATCCGCTGAACCGCAATACGAGGTGACGGC
The DNA here is from genome assembly GCA_036264455.1 of Silvibacterium sp. Lineage (GTDB taxonomy): Bacteria > Acidobacteriota > Terriglobia > Terriglobales > Acidobacteriaceae > Silvibacterium. The sequence goes on from DATAQX010000197.1 coordinate 3,416, forward strand.
GCGATTGCCGTGCTTGGCTACCTTTGCTCCCGCTGCCACGGCAACAAGCGCAGCGCCCGTCGAGATATTGAGCGTTCCCAAACCATCTCCGCCGGTGCCGCATGTATCCACCAGCTCCGCGCGTTCCTCATCGGTCAGCGGAAGAGGAAGCGATAAGGCTAGCATGGCCTCTGCGAATCCAGTCAACTCATCGACCGTCTCTCCGCGCGTAGCCAATGCCGTCAAAAGCGCTGCAATTTCCACGTCGCCATCACCCGGCTCGCTCGCCAGCACGTCCTTCAATACACAACGGGCCTCATCTCGACTCAGCACCGCGCCCTGCTCCACCACCAGCTTTAACATCTCCTTGAAGCCTGCCATGAGGTTTTCAGTTTACAGGTCTGGTAGACGTCTGGGCTGCCGTGCAAGGCTAGAGGCGCGAAGCGCAATTGCCCGTGCGGCCAGCACCCGCTACACTGGAAGGTCTGCTGCAATGCAATCATTCAAGCGCGGTCCACCGCGCGCGAGCGAGCCTGCGGTACGTCTTTATCCACCGTTTTTCGGAAATTCTGTCGAATACACTTATGAAAATTCACGAGTATCAGGCAAAGGACATCCTCGCGAAGTACGGCGTTACCGTGCCGCGGGGTGAGGTGGCCAATACGCTCGACGAGGCGTTGGACGTGGCCAAAAAGCTCTTCACAAATGGCGCGAAAGGCGTCGTAGTCAAGGCGCAGATTCACGCCGGAGGCCGGGGCAAGGGCGGCGGCGTGAAAGTTGCCAGGACGATCGACCAGGCCGAACAGTTTGCCAAGCAGATCCTCGGCATGCAGCTGATTACGCACCAGACCGGTCCCCAAGGCCAGAAGGTCCAGCGCCTGCTGATCGAAGAGACGGCAAACATCGACCGCGAGCTCTATCTCGGCATCGTGCTCGACCGCGCCGTAGCCAAGCTGGCCTTCATGGCCTCGCAGGCCGGCGGCATGGAAATCGAAGAAGTCGCCGCCAAGGACCCCACCGCCATCCACAAGGCCTACATCGATCCCGCTGTCGGCTTCCAGCCCTATCAGGCCCGGCAGCTGGCCTTCGCTCTCGGCCTCAAGTCCACGCAGATCAACGAAGCCGTCAAGTTCATGCTCGGCCTCTACAAGGCCTATGTCGAGACCGATGCCTCACTGCTCGAGATCAATCCCTTCATTACCACCAAGGACGACAAGCTCTTCGCTCTCGACTGCAAGATAAACTTCGACGACAACGCTATCTTCCGCCACAAGGACCTGAAAGAACTCCGCGACGTTGCTGAAGAAGACCCGCTCGAGGTTGAAGCCTCCAAGTACGCCCTCAACTACATCAAGCTCGACGGAAACATTGCCTGCATGGTCAACGGAGCCGGACTGGCCATGGCCACCATGGATATCATCCAGTACGCCGGCGGCTCGCCTGCCAACTTCCTCGACGTAGGCGGCGGAGCCAACCAGCAGCAGATCGAGCACGCCTTTGAAATCCTGCTCTCCGACAAGGGTGTTCAGGCCGTCTTCATCAACATTTTCGGCGGCATCCTGCGCGTCGACACGTTGGCGCAAGGCGTCGTTGAAGCCGCGAAGAAGACAAACGTAAAAGTCCCCGTGGTGCTTCGACTCGAAGGCACCAACGTCGAAGAGGGTCGCAAGATCCTCAAAGACTCCGGCCTCAACTTCACCATCGGTGACACCATGCAGGACGCCGCCCAGAAGGTCGTCGCAGCGGCGAAGGGAGCGAAGAACTAATGGCAGTCCTCGTAGATAAAGAAACTCGTCTCATCGTCCAAGGCATCACCGGCAAAGAAGGCACTTTTCACGCCAAGGGCTGCGCGGAGTATGGCACCAAAGTAGTCGGAGGTGTTACTCCCGGCAAAGGCGGCACCATACACGAAGGCTGGCCCGTTTTCGATACCGTAGAAGAGGCCGTCGCGAAGACCGGAGCCAACGTCACCGTCATCTTCGTGCCGCCGCCGTTCGCCGCCGACGCCATCCTCGAGGCCAACGATGCCAGCCTGCCGCTGATCATCTGCATCACCGAAGGCATTCCGGTGAACGACATGGTCAAGGTCTGGAGCGTGCTCAAGAACTCCAGCTCGCGGCTCATCGGCCCTAACTGCCCCGGCGTCATCTCACCCGGCAAGGCCAAGGTCGGCATCATGCCCGGCCGCATTCACAAGGAAGGCACCGTGGGCATCGTCTCCCGCTCGGGAACCCTCACCTACGAGGCCGTCTACCAACTCTCGCAGCGCGGCATCGGCCAGTCGACGGCCATCGGCATCGGGGGCGACCCCATCATCGGAACAACACATATCGACGCGCTGAAGCTACTCAACGAAGATCCCGAGACCGAAGCCATCATCCTCATCGGCGAAATCGGTGGAACGGCAGAAGAAGCCGCAGCTGAATATGTGAAGCAGCACGTGAAAAAACCGGTCGTCGGCTTCATCGCCGGACAAACCGCACCACCTGGCCGACGCATGGGCCATGCCGGAGCTATCATCTCCGGCGGACAAGGCACCGCCGCTGAAAAGATGAAGGCTCTCACCGCTGCAGGTATCCATGTAGTTGAAAGCCCAGCGGCGATCGGAGAAACCGTCGCACGCGTGATTGGTAAGGCATAACCAATAGTCATCGGTCAGACTCGACTTACC
>DATAQX010000316.1:0-8141 GCA_036264455.1 Silvibacterium sp.
GAGTTTCATGGCCTGTGCATTCACGAGGGCCATGTGTCCGTCGAGCCGCCACAAGAATGCCGGATGATCGCCGGAGACATCGTCAATCAACTGGTGATTGGGCAGAACGGGCGGATTCCAGCGTTGATGATCCCAAAGGCCGTTGCGAAGCCACGCACCGTTGGGCAGGGTTCTGGCGAATTGAGCGATGCGCTCCTTGAACTCGGCCTGGCTGTTGGCGGTGCCAAGATGCACGGTGATCAGCGAACCGCCGCCGATGAGGAAATGCACGTGGGCGTCGTTGAAGCCGGGCAGGAGAAGGCGGCCGCCGAGATCAATGATGCGGGTGTCGGGGCCGGCAAGTTTTCGAATCGCTGCGTTATCGCCGACCGCGAGGATCCTGGAACCATCGAGCGCTACTGCCTGGGCGGTGGGCTGCGCCGGATTTTCGGTCCATAGCTTGGCGTTGACGAGGATCAGGCTCGCCTCCGTAGCCGACGCACTGCAGCAGCAGGCGCCGAGCACAACAATCAGCCAGCATAGGCAGAAAAGCTTCATTGCAACTCCCTTCAAACTGACGCACAACTGTCCGCGATCACGGGAGAATCGCGCGAAAACGGGGAACATTTCAGGTTTGTACAACTCTATCAGTGAGCGGGCATTGTGGAGCTCCGTGCCGGTCACGGAGGCCCCTACAAGCCCGACCATTACCGCTACTAAACTGCGAGTTAAGCAGCAATAGAAAAGCCACTCCGCACGGAGTGGCTTTTCTATTGTTCTGAACCGGGCGGTCCATACCGACTTGTAGGTACCCGATCTACTGTCGCTGAGTGCCCTGGCGATTTGTTACTTGTTGACCACAGTGGCTCGATTCCACAGCGGCTCAACGGAACCGTTTATCCGTTTATCGCGACTTGCCCGGTGCGCTATTTCGTCGCAACATGTGGTGCTGTCGATGCCGGATTTCTCGGCCGCCAAGCCGGACCGCCATCTTCCCACTGGTCATCGGTAAGCTGCTCGATGTGAGAGCCGTCATAGTTCATCGCAAAAATTTCTCCGTACGGCTGCGGGCTACCGGTAAAAAGCGCCTCATCTTTGAATCCCATCCGCGAAGTCGTAAACAACAGCCGTTCCCCATCGGGAGACCACGCCAGGTGCGCCTCATTGCCGTGAGTGTGGGTCAACTGAGTCACGTCTTTCCCATCCGGGTGCATCGTCATCACTTCAAAGTCGCCGCCGATGTTACGCACAAAGGCGATGAGATCTCCGCGCGGTGACCACACGGGGAAGTTGTCGTACTCGGTGGTCAATTGCGTCACAGAATGGTCCGCAAGATTCATGATGCGCAAGCCTTGTCCCTCGGGCCCGGCGGTTCGAAAGACGATTTGTCTTCCGTCCGGCGAGAAAGAGGCGAAGGCGTTGTTGTTCGGTCCCGAGGTGATCACATGAAAGCCGGTGCCGTCCGCGTTGAGAATTGCGACCTGCGCTCCTCCGTTGAAGCGATCGATCGGCGTCTTGGTGCCCGCCGCAAAGTCAAGGAAGGACGTAAAATTGCCCACCCCTACAACGATCTGACGGCCATCCGGCGACCACTGCGGACCCAGAATCAGATCGTTCCGCTTCAGAATCGTGCGCCCCGAGTTGTCGGCATCCCCCGGCTTGTCGCTATCGATAATCACCAGGCTGGTGATGCCTCCGGGCACAACGTGGGAGACCGCCAGGTGCGAGCCGGTTCGATCGTAGGCCGGCAACTCGGTCGTCGCGTAGAGATCGAAACTCGGATCTCTGCTCCATTGCTTCGCCGGCTCAGAACTGGGCTGAAAAGTTTGGCGGGTGTAGACGACGCGCTGGCCATTCGGAGCCCAGGCGACCGGATCCGGCGCGATGTCGGCGCCGGAGGGACCAACGTTGCCGTCTCCGGAGATAAGCTCGATTGTTGCTCCGTCGCCACGCGAATAGGCAATCTGGCCGGAGGCAAGCACAGAAGGCGCCAGCTTCACGCCGGGGCCGCTGGTTATGGGAACTGTGGCACCGGTGCGAATGTCGATCCTGTACAGTTGACTTTCTCCGCCCGCCTGATACGGCGTAAGCAGCTTGGTCCGATACTTCCAGGTATCTTCCGCCGACATGCAATAGGTCACCACACTCGTGCTGTCCGCCGTCCACCGCGGGCTGCCGCAGAAGTTCCCATGCTGCGAAATGCGTTTCAGCCCCGATCCGTCGGGATGAACGAGATAGATGTCCACCACGTGGAGCCGTTCCCAACGGCTCTTCGCGGTGGGAAGATTGCTGTCGCGGTCTGAAGAGAAAGCGATCCACCGGCCGTCGGGGGACCACGCAGGCCTGAAATCGCCACCCCGCCCGGTGGTCAGGGGCCGCACTTTCCGGCGGCCGAGGTCCAGAATCCACAAATTCGCGAACCCCGCCGACCGAGTCGATACGAAGACGATCTGCCCGCCATCGGGAGAGAATGCGGCCTGATCGGCGTACGCCGCATCATTAGTCAGGCGCTGTACATCGCTGCCGTCGGGATGCATGCGGAAGAGATTGGCAGGCCCCGCCCGCTCCGACGTGAAGGCGATCCAATCGCCTTTGGGAGACCATGCAGGGTTGTAGTTGAGCGAGTCACGCTGCGTGAGCGGCCGCTCCGCAGATCCGTCGGCGTTGGCGATCAAAAGGATCGATTGTGTCGGCGCTAAGCGAGTGAAGACAATCCGGTCGGCCGCGATGCATTGCATTGCTGCAGCCGCAAATACAGAGACGCAAAGGAACCGGACGAGGAGGCGAGCCATATATCGCTCCGAGAGATGGATTCTGATAGGCAGGGAACGGGTCCGATACTACCACCGGCAAAGATGGCTGGAAATTTACATTCGGGAGATCAGGACGCTGTCGCCACGGCACAACTCAGCAATGCCTAGTGCCAATTGTTGCCAACAGGACAAACCACTCATCGAGCACGGTCTGCCACGGCCGAAACACCGGCTTGCCTGGCTAAGCCAGAACCGTTTGCAATGGCGGTAGAACGTCAATATATGTTTGTCCCGGGAGGCTCAAATGCATTCCAGGAAACCTCGTCGCGAGTTCTTGAAGACCGCGGGATTGGCCGCGTTGGCCGGTGCAGGCGCGCAACTTCTCGCATCGCCGGTCGCTCAGGCAGCAATCGCCGATGCCGATCCTGCCGCCGGGAAAACAGCCCGGCTGCTCTCCGGCTGTTGCGCCTACTCGTATGGTCCGGAACTCAAGCGTGGTGCGATGACGCTGGAGGACTTCATCGCGAAGGCAGTGGAACTGAAACTGGATGGCGTAGACATGACGGCGTACTATCTCAAATCCACCGAGCCCGAATATCTCGATGGCCTCCGTCACCTGGCCTACAAAAACGCCATGCCCTTCTCCGGCTCGGCATGCGGAGTAAGCATGGTCCAGGCCAGCCGCGCTCAGCGCACCGACAGTCTCAACCAGATCAAAAAGTGGGTTGACGTCACCGACCGGCTGGGAACTTCCCATCTCAGGGTCTTCGCCGGGAAGCTGCCCCCCGGCCACACTCTGCAGGAAGCCATTGGCTGGGTCGTCGAGACCATGAAAGCCGCCTGCGACTATTCCGGCAAAAAAGGGATCACGCTTGGACTCGAAGACCACTCCGGCGTGTCGCAAAATGCTGACGTATGTCTTGAGGTCATGCACCGCGTCAATTCGCCCTATGCCGCCATCAACCTCGATATTACGAACTTCATCTCCACCGCCACGCAGGACGCCTACGCACAAATAGCGGCATGCATTCCCTTCGCCTCCAACACCCACATCCGTGACCGTTTTGCCGACCAGACATCCGTGGATATGGACCGCGTCTGGCGGCTGTTCGCCGCAGCGGGGTTTAAAGGTTACATGTCAGCCGAATACGAAACAGGCCGCGCAAACAACGAAGCCGCAGCGACCGGCGTTCCTAAGCTGATCGCAAAAATCCAGGCTCTGTGCAGAAAGTATTCGGGGGCCTGAGCCGAGGTCTTTCCGACGAGCAGTATGCTGAGTTTCTGGCGGTTGTCGGCATGGCTGCGGAAACGAATAGCCTGGCGAATTCGATGCAAATCCCTGTCGATCGGGAGTTCCTTATCAGCTAAACAGCCTCGCGGTCCGAAAGAAAGCAGAGTCCAGCGTCTTTGTCATGCGTAACTGAAGGCAGGAAGAGGAGAATCAAGATTGCGAGTGCGGGTGAGCCTGTGCTGCGCAACGCGGCGTGGCCGCTTCGTCCGGAAGAGATCGGGAGCAAGCCTATTCGCGAGCTGATCGAACATATGCGGGAGACGCTGGCGGATGCGCCGGGGGTTGGTCTGGCTGCTCCGCAAATTGGCGAGCCGCTGCAACTGGCGATCGTCGAGGACAAAGCGGAATACCACGCGAATCTGACGCCGGCGGAGCTGGCGGAGCGTGAACGGCGTCCGGTGCCTTTCCAGGTGCTCGTCAACCCGGAGATCGAGCTGTTATCGCCGCCAGAGGTGAGCTTCTTTGAGGGCTGTCTGCGTCTTCCCGGTTTTATGGCGATGGTGCCTCGCGCGCGGAAGGTGCGAGTGCGGGCCCTGGACGAGTCCGGGGCGCCGATAGAGATTGAAGCGGAGGGCTGGTATGCGCGCATTCTGCAACATGAGATCGATCATCTGAGTGGGACCTTATATATAGATCGATATATAGATCGCACGTGGAGCCGCAGCTTTTGTTCGGTGGAGAATTACAGCCGGCATTGGAAGGCCAAATCGACCAAAGAACTGAGACAGCACTTTTGCCCCGCGCCATGACAGCCTGTTGCAGCGGACTTCGATGGCTGGCCGCCTTTGCGGTATGCGCCCATCTTGCCTGCACTGCCTTCGCCCAAAGTATTTCTATCGATGCCTCGCATGTTACCGGCACGATTCGTCGACTCAACGACGTGGATAACGGTCCGCTGTGCCAGCATGGCGTTGTCGATCTGACGCGCTATTACCGAGAGCTTGGCGTCCAGAACGTGCGGCTGCACGATGTGAACTGGAGCTATGGCGACGTTCTCGACATGGAATTTCTGTTTCCGGACTGGAATGCCGATCCGGAGCGGGCGGAGAGCTACAACTTCACAGCGAGCGATCTTTATCTGAAGACGATCAGCGATCTCGGGATCAACATTATCTTTCGCCTGGGCTACAGCGCCGAGGGCAAGAGCGCGATTCGGCATAACGCACCGCCGCCCGATTATCAGAAGTGGGCTGCGGTGGTGGAGCACATCGTCCGGCATTACAACGAGGGATGGGACAACGGATTCCACGCCAACATTCGATATTGGGAGGTGTGGAACGAGCCGGATATTGCCGATTTCTGGTCTGGCACGCCGGAGCAGTACTACCGTCTGTACGAGGTCACGGCGCGTGCGCTGAAACGAGTGGATCCGATGCTTCGCGTCGGCGGACCGGCGCTGGCCGGCCATGAGTCGTTTCTGGATGGCTTTCTTGCATACGCAAGACAACGCGCGCTTCCGCTGGACTTTCTCTCCTGGCACATCTACACGCAAGATCCGGCCGATGTTGCGAAGCGGGCCGAGCGATTCCACGAAATGCTGACGCGATACGGATATGCGGGCGCCGAAAGCGTGCTCGATGAGTGGAATTATGGCCCGTCGAACTGGGATGCGCTGTTTCACGACGCATCCGCTACGCAGAAGTACTTCGACTCGACGCAAAACTCTGCCGGCGCGGCGTTCGACGCGGCGGTGCTTATCGAGATGGAAGACGCTCCGGTCGATATCGCCACCTTCTACACGGGCACGACAGCGATGTGGGGGCTGTTTACGGCTGCCGGCGTACCGCAGAAACCTTATTATGCGTTCCTGGCGTTTACCGAGCTGCTGAAGACTCCGCGGCGGCTTGCCGTGAGCTCGATGGGCGATTCGCCGATCCGCACGCTTGCCGGTATTTCGGCTGATGGGAGAACGATACGCATTCTGCTCAGCAATCCGTCCGACCAAACGCATGTGCTGCGTTTGAGGCTCGCGAATCTTCCCTGGAGTGGGGCGGCGGAATATCAGGAGCAGGTGGTTGACGAGCGATCGAATCTGGAAGCTCGCGGCGTGCCGGTCACGCGTGCCGATTCCACTTTCAGCGAGGTGATGGCCCGCCAGTCGGTGGTTCTGCTGACTATCCGGGCCGCCGAAAAATGATGGCCGTCCGGCGGCGAAGAGCTTCAGAGATTGTGCGGGGGCGTGGACTAGACACGAGTGTGATCAGGAACCATCGCTCGTGTACAGCGGCAAGCGCCGCATCTCGAGGGCAGAGTTATTCCTGCCGAAGAGCGGTCGTCGGATTCACAGAGCTTGCGCGGAATGCCGGAAGAAAACCAGCAAAGCCACCTGCCATCGTTAGAACAAGCGCCGCTCCCAACAGGGTGAGCGGATCACGAGGATCCAATCCGAAGAGCTGGCTGCGGATCAGGTCCGCCAGTGCTAGAGCTAGCGGAACTCCAACTCCGAGGCCCACTGCAACCATGACAGCGGCTTCTCGCATCACGATTCCGACGATACTGGCACGAGTAGCTCCGAGCGCCATGCGAATGCCCATTTCACGAGTCCGCCGCGTGACCGAATGGGCCATCACGCCGTAAAGGCCGATGGCAGCCAGCAGCGTGGCCAGTCCGCCGAAGACCGCGGAAAGGCTGGCCACCAGCCGCTCGGTCCGCAGCGAGTAGCCAATCTGTTCTTCGAGCGTCTGTAATCCAACGATCGGAACATTTGGGTCGAATTGGCGCATGCGTTCACGAAGCGGGTCGATCAGCAGGCGCGGGTCCACCTGCGTGCGTAAGTAGAAATTCATGAAGCGGAATTTTGTGTCCTGGTAGTACGGAAAATAGGCCTGCGCTGGAGGCGTCTCCCGCAGGTCTCTGTATTTCACATCGGGGACCAGCCCGACGACTTCGATCTCGGGCTGCAACTGGGACGGGTCATCGAAGTCCACCAGCCTGAAGCGTTTTCCAATGGAATTGCCGGCGGAAAGGTACTCCCTGGCAAAGGCTTGGTTCACGACGGCGTATTTAACCGGACCCCGATCCTGCGTTGTAAAGGCTCGCCCGGCAAGGAGTGGTATGCCGAGCGCAGAAAAGTAGTCAGGGCCGATCATGTTCAGGACCGGCTGATCCTTTCTCGGCTGTCCCAGGAAGTCCTTTCCCTGGACGGCATTCTGCCACGCGTAGCCCTTGAGAATCGGCAGGCCCGACATGCCCACTGACGAAACGTCGGGCATGGTTTGAAGGTTCACGGCTAACCGCTCGAAAAAGTTCTCGGTTTGTTGGTTGGAGTATTCGTTAAGGGAAGGGTTGATCGAGAAGGTGAGAAGATGTTCGGTTGGGAAGCCCGGCCCCTGGTTCTCGAGATTGCGCAACGTTCGAACCGAAAGACCCGCGCCGACAAGCAACAGCAACGAAAGAGCCACTTGCGTGCCGACCAGCGTGCGGCGAAGCGTGAGGCTGCCCGCGGCGCCGCTGACTGACCGCTCCGTGATTGCTGGCGCGATCTCGGTGCGAGAACCTCGAATTGCCGGAAGAAGTCCAAACGCGAAGGATGTGAGGAACATCGCGCAAAGCGCGAAGAGGAGCACTCGCGCATCCGGAACCGGGGAGACTGCAAACTGGGACGCCGCGTCGGCGGATAGATACATCTTTTCCAGAACGCGGTCTGCGATGAACGCAAGCACGAATCCCAACAGAGCGCCCACGCCCGACAAGAGAAGACACTCCACGAGAAGCTGACGAACAATGCGCACTCGGCTGGCGCCGATTGCCAGGCGGACGGCAAATTCCTGTTCACGAGCCGTTGCGCGCGCCAGCAGCAAACCTGCCAGGTTGGCGCAGGCCAACAGGATCACTGCACCGGTGAGCGCCACCAGCAGCCACAGCGGCCTCCGCATGTACTCGCGGAGCCCGTTATCGGATCCCGGCAAGATCTGGATGCGATTGCGCAGGAATATCTCGCGATCGGCTGCGGTGGTTCCCCTGAACCCTGGCTCCCGGATCTCCATTTCGAGAATGCTATGCAGAAGCGGCTGCAGCGACAGCTGCGCCTGCTCCATCGTGACTCCCGGCTTCAGGCGCCCATAGGCCGTGACCCACTGCAGGCGGCGCTGCCTGTCCTTGAGGCCGTCCGAGCGTGG
>DATAQX010000180.1:0-7984 GCA_036264455.1 Silvibacterium sp.
GTGATTTTTGCGTTATTGGATCTGGCGAAGTCGCGGGAGTGAATCATACAATTTATCCCCTGAAATGGGGGATAAATTGTATGATGAAGTCAGAATCGTAAAGAAGGGCTCTATGGCTGTGACCGAAAAAGTGGGGCGCGCGAAGCTTTCCACTACTGTGGAGCGCGCGAACTATCAATATCTCGAATCATTGGTTCGATCAGGAGGAGCGCATTCGATGGCGGAAGCCGTGGATCGCGCAGTTCGTCTTTTGAGGCGGACGGAAAGCCGGAAAAGGCTTGAACGCGACACCGCTGCCTATTTCGAGGGGCTCTCCGAGGAAGGATGTTCAGAAGAGAGGGCTCTGGAAAGCGCGTTCCAAACGGCGGCTGCGGGGATCGATTTCGACCGTGAAATTTGATGCAAAGCCGAGACGCGGAGAAATCTGGCGCGCAGACCTGGGAGATGGTCAAAAGCACGCGGTGGTGGTTGTTTCACTTGATGCAAGAAACCTCAGTGAACGCACCACCTCAGTACTGGTTATCCCATTTGGCAGTTATGGCGCGCCAGGACCAACGAGCGTACGAATGGAACCGGGGGAAACAGGATTGCCGGAGCCATCATTTCTCAAAGCGCATTTTATCCAGGTACTCCCGAAGGCGAGGCTCTTTGAGCGACTGCCACGGGTGCTTTCCGGATCGCAAATGCGGCAGGTGGTACTGATGGTTCGCAGAGCAATCGATCCGGATGCGCCGTACGAAACGGGAAATTAATACGAGATGACAGCCCGTTCCGGCGGTAACGGCTGTGGAGTTATGATCGGCGAACAGTAGCGAACTATGCATAGCATCGAAACCAGGCAAAAGGAAGAGAAACTACCGGCGATCAAGCTGACGATATTTCAGTACGGCATCGTGGGGGTGATGCTGGTGCTGATCTTCGGGCTGTGGCGGTTGCAGGTGGTGGGCGCCCAGAACTATCGCGCGCTGGCCGAGGCGAACCGTATCCGCAAGGTGCCCATCCTTGCGCCCCGGGGGCAGCTCTTCGATCGCGATGGACGGCTGCTGGTTGACAACTATCCTTCTGTCTCGTGCTTTCTGGTGCGGGAACAGGGGCATGACTACGAGGCCGATCTTCCGCTGATTGCGCGCGGCCTGCACATGACAGTGGATCAGATTCAGGGGATTCTGAAGAAGTATCGGGCGGCTCCGAAGTATGAACCGCTGCCGCTCAAGCAAGACATCACTCCAGATGAGCAGGAGTTCATCGAAGCGCATCGCGATGAAATGCCGGAGCTGGAAACGGTGGACGAGCAGCGGCGGCTGTATCCCAAGGCGGGGTTTGCGGCTCATTTGATCGGGTATGTGGGCGAGGTAAGCGAGGATATGCTGAACGATCCGCGCTATGCCTACTATGAGCCGGGCGACGTGGTGGGGCGGTCGGGCGTGGAGGAGTCGTACGATGCGATTCTGCGTGGCCAGGATGGGTCGCGCGATGTGCTGGTCGACAGTCACGGCCGGGAAGTGGGCAAGCTGGGAATCGAGCACTCGAAAGCAGGCCAGAGCCTGAAGCTGACTATCGACCTCGATATCCAGAGAGCTGCGGAGAATGCCTTTGGCGACCGGAATGGCGCGGTGATTGCCATGGACCCGCATACCGGGGAGATTCTGGCCATGCTGAGCAGGCCGACCTTCGATCCGAATGCATTTGCGGTGCGCATTGGGAGGGAGGATTGGAACAAACTGATTACCGACCCCAACCATCCGCTGCTGAACAAGACGATCCAGGCACAGCTTGCGCCGGGTTCGACCTTCAAGATCATTATGTCGCTGGCCGGCCTGGAGGAGGGCATGGCCGAAGACATGAAGGTGGATTGTACCGGGGGCGCCTCGTTCTACGGGCACTTTTTCGCCTGCGATAAGAAGCATGGTGTGCTGAATGTACAGCAGGCCATCTCCAGGTCGTGCGATACGTATTTCTACACGCTGGCGGTGAAGCTGGGAATCACCAGGATTGCCAAGTGGGCGCATGCGGTGGGACTGGGGCAAAAAACAGGCGTGGATCTGCCAGACGAGGCATCGGGAGTGATGCCTTCGGAAGAGTGGAAGATGAAGACCTTCCATGAGAAATGGTATGCGGGCGAAACGGTTTCCGTGGGCATTGGCCAGGGCGCGGTCGCGGTCACGCCGATTCAACTGGCGCGCGCACTGAGCGGCATTGCCTCGGGCGGGGTGTTGAGGCGCCCGCATGTTGTCTTCCCTGATGAGCTTCCGGAAGACTATCGCAAGGCTATGTTCGATTCTTTTGCGGGATCGGGAGATGTCACTGTTCCAATTGATCCGGATAACTGGGAGACGATCACCGAAGGCATGGCTGGAGCGACTGATCCGCGCGCGGGCGGCACGGCCTTTGCTTCGCACCTGGAAAACATCGATTTTGCGGGGAAGACGGGAACGGCGCAGGTGATAAGCCACAGTGCCGGCACCAATAAAGTGTCGAGCGTGATTGCCGAACGGCCGCATGCATGGTTCGTGGGGATTGCGCCGCGGAGGAATCCGGACATTGTGGTCGCGGTTTTGTGGGAGCACGGCGGCTGGGGGTCAGGCTCGGCGCATGTGGCGGCCAGAGTGATTGAGGCGTTTGTCGACAAACAGCGGCGGCTAAATCACAATCTGGCAACGGAGAAGCAGGAGCCGGTGGAAGTGGGCGCGGTGTGGTCGGATCCTGAGAATCCCGGAGCGCTTGGGGGAAGACCGGTAGTAGCCCATGCGGCGAAGGATACGGGGACGGATGCGATGCATGCCGGGCACTTTTTCCTCGATGTTCCAGCGGCTCACCCGGATGCCCTGGCAACGGCGGTTCGCCAGCCATGAGACGTTTTCTTTCTTTCCGCGATTTCGACTGGACTCTGCTTAGCTTCGTGATGGCCTTGTCGATCATCAGCATCTTCGAGATCTACTCGGCTACGCTGCATACCAAGTTCGTGGGTTTCTACAAGCAGCAGATTCTGTGGCTGCTGGGCGGACTGGCGGCGATGTTCATTTTCTCGCTGATTGACTATCACCGGCTTATTGACTGGATTCACTGGATTTACGGTTTCTGCCTGATTTCGCTGGTCGCCGTGCTGATAGTGGGAACGAAGGTGCTGGGAGCCCGACGGTGGATCAAACTGCCGGGCGGAATCCACTTTCAGCCGTCGGAGTGGGTAAAGCTGGTGCTGATTGTGGCGGTGACGCGCTACTTTGTGGGCCTGGTGGGAAGGGAGCTGACGTGGCCGGACATTTTTAAGGCTATGGCTTTGGTCGGTGTGCCGATGGTGCTGGTGCTAAAGCAGCCGGACCTGGGAACAGCCCTGACCTACCTGCCGGTGCTGCTGGCCGGGCTGTTTCTGGGCGGCATCGACTGGAAAAAAGCTTCGGTCCTGGTGCTGTCCGGGCTGCTGCTGGTGGGTGTGGCCTTTACCAGCGGGAAGGTTCTGAAGCCCTATCAAAAAGCGCGGCTTACAAGCTTTATGAATCCGGATGCGGACCCCAAGGGGAGCGGATACCAGATCCGCCAGTCATTGATTGCGGTCGGGGATGGCGGGGTTTTCGGGCGGGGCGCGACGAAGGGAACGCAGACGCAGGGTGATTTTCTGCCGATCCCTTACACGGACTTTATCTTTGCCGCATTTGCTGAGGAGCATGGCTTTATCGGCGCGGTGATCGTCCTGCTGATATACTTTCTTATATTGATGCGTTTGATTCAGAACGCACAGACAGCCGCAGACCTCCCAGGTACGTTCCTGGTGATGGGCGTGGTGGCCGTGCTGATTTTTCAGATTGCCGTCAACGTCGGAATGGTCATTGGGCTGATGCCGGTTACGGGGATTCCTCTACCGCTTATGAGTTATGGGGGTTCCTCGGTGTTGTTCTCGTTTCTGGCTCTGGGCATGGTAATGAATGTCCGGATGAACCGTTTCGTGAACTAGACCTCCGGCAGGGATTTTAGAGTTTGCTGGAACGTCCGCCGCGGCGGACGAGAAGTTGCAGATTTTGGGAAGTTTAACATTAACCGGCCGGGTAGATCACCGGGCCGGGCAGGATTCAGGCATGAGCGTGCAGAGACGGGTAACGGCCCCGCCGGAAAAATCGGCAGAAGCGGTCACAAACTCCCTGCGCGTGGATGTACCCCGTAAAACAGTCGGTTTCTTAAGTGAGCCTCCGCCGGGCAACCGGCTTGAGTGCGACTCATTTCTCACACAAAGAATCTTCTTTGAAACGGCCATCTCTTCGTCATCCCTGAGCCTCTCCGGTTTTCCGCTCTGATCTGCCTCGACCGTTGTTGCGCGGGGAATTCCGCGCGGCGAGAGAGGCAGCATGTCAAAAGAAATATGTATTTCAACTACGCCGCATGAGACGCGGCTTGCAATTCTTGAAAACGACGAGCTCACAGAGATCTATTACGAGCGCGAGAACGAATACACCCTAGCGGGCTCCATTTACAAAGGCAGAGTGACACGCGTGCTTCCGGGCATGCAGTCGGCATTCGTGGATGTTGGACTGGAACGGGACGCGTTCCTGTATGTCACCGATTTTCTGGAAGAACAGGAAGACGGAGCCGATTTTGAGAGCACGAACGGCGGCGGGAATCAGCGGCGGGAAAACGGCCGCGAGGACGGTCAGGCTCGTGAAGCGCGGGGACGCCAGCCGCGGCTGGAGGTACAGCCCGAAGTAAACGCCGAGCCTGGGGCTGAAGAAGCATCGGATGATTCACATTCGCCGAGCGGGACACGGCGCTGGCGCGGACGTCGCGGGCGCAAGCGGGGGTTCCGCGCGCGTGGGCAGCACGAAGAAGCCCAGGCGACGGATTCCCGCAACGATGCCAGCCCAGAACGACTGAGCGTTGTAACAGAAGAGACACTGGACGAAGAGCCGGAGACGGCGCGTGAGTATCGCGCTCCCAGTGCCGTTCACGCCTCAGCCCCCGCCACAGGTGCGAGCCAGCGGATTTTGTTGCCGGGCGAATCGCTTTCGAAATATGGAGCGACGCCGGGAGCCGAGCCTAGGCAGCCCGAAGCTGCCGCTCAGCCGGCGCAGTTCAAGACAAATTACACGCCTCCGAAGCCTTCTACGCTGATTGACGCGCCGATCCAGTGGGATGGCGGAGCGTTGATGCCGGGCGAGTCGCTCTCGCGGTATCGCGGCCGGGAAAAGGCTGAGACGCAGGCTGTTGCGCCTGTGACCGCACCTGTCGAAGTCGAAGACAGCCCGGAAGAAGGGCACATATTCCCGGAAACAAAGACGTTCAACTTTGCTGAAGTGCAACTGGCGTCTGAGATTCCCACGGAATCGTTTGGACATCTCGCGGAGCCCGAGGCTGAGGCTGCGGCGGCCGAAGCGATGCCGGAAGTCGCTGCCGAGCGGGTGAATGTCGGAATCATTCACGAGCCAGAGTTTCCGGTAGAGGCTGAAGAAGAGATTCACGAAGAGGTTCACGAGTTCGAGCCGGAGATCGCGTCGGCCTCACACCGGATCGATCCGGTAGCGCCCAGTGAGTTTCGCGTATCGAGTGTGGCGGAAGAGGAAATGCCGGTTGCCGATACGGATCTGGAGCAGATCGTGCAAGAGGTTCGCGAGAGTCCGATTGAGGCACACTCCGCAGGTGCGACTTTAGAACCGGTTGAGGAGGTTGAGGAGCACGATGCGCAGGCCACGGAAGTCGCCGACCAGCTCTTTGGCTTTGCTCCGGGCTCGGGCGTGCTGGAAGAGGAAATCATCGACGAAGACGAATACGACTTCGAGCCGATTCACGGACATGCCGAGGAACATGACAGCGAGGATCTGGAAGAGGAGACGCTGGATCAGGCTGGAGAGCTGGGAGAGATGGTGCGGGATACGCATCTGAATCTGCGGGTATCGAGCGGAGCTGGACTCGAAGAAGATGAGGAAGAGGATCACGAATTCGGTGAAGCCGGGGAAAACGGAGAAGAAAACGGCGACGACGACGAAGACGATGAGGACGAGGGCTTCAAGGCGGGTGAAGCCGGCGAGCATGGCGCTGAAGCTGTGGTCGCTGAGCCGGCGACGCGGCGGCGCGACGGAGATCGCGGCGCTGAGCGCAGAGGAGGCCGTCGCGGCGATCGACGCGGAGGCCGTCAGGGTGGCCATCCAGGACGCGGCCGTCAGGGCGGACGCAACAGGCAGTCAGCGCAGACGATGGATCTGCCCATCATTAGCGATTTGCTGAAGCAGGGGCAGGAAATTCTGGTCCAGATTGCCAAGGAGCCGATCGCCAAGAAAGGCGCGCGCATAACCAGCCACATTGCCCTGCCGGGGCGTTTCCTGGTTTTCATGCCGACGGTGAATCACGTGGGCGTGTCGCGCAAGATTTCTTCCGATGAAGAGCGCCTGCGGCTGAAGCGGATTCTGATCAGCGAGAAAGGCGAGGCTTCAGGCGGATTCATCGTGCGGACTGCGGCCGATGGAGCGAGCGAAGACGAACTGCGCGCGGATCTACGCTTCCTGATCAGCCTGTGGACCGATATCAAGCAGCGTGAGGAGGCCAGCAAGGCTCCGGCGCTGATTTATCACGACCTTAACCTGGTGGAGCGCGTGCTGCGCGACCAGGTGAGCGACCACTTTTCGGCTATCTGGGTAGACAATGAGCTGGAGTATGAGAGAACGGTTCGCTTCCTGAATCGCTTTCAGCCGTCCCTGGTGCGGCGCGTGAAGCTCTACACCAAAGAGACGCCGCTCTTCGAGCACTTTGGAATTCAGGACGAGATTACCAAGGCGCTGAAGTCGAAGGTGTGGCTGAAGTCGGGGGGATCGATTGTGATCAACCAGACGGAAGCGCTGGTGGCTATCGATATCAACACCGGAAAATATGTCGGCAAGACGGCGCGGCTGGAAGACACGATTCTGAAGACGAATCTCGATGCGATTCCGGAGATCGTGCGGCAGATTCGACTGCGCGACCTGGGCGGCATTATCGTAATCGACTTCATCGACATGGATGAGCGCAAGAATCGCCACAAGGTGATGGCGGCGCTGGAAGACGAACTCAAGAAGGATCGTGCTCCATCAAAGGTGCTGCAGTTTAACGACTTTGGGTTGGTCGCCATTACGCGCAAGCGCGTGAAACAGTCGCTCGAGCGGACGCTGAGCACTCCCTGCCCGATCTGCACGGGAACGGGGATGGTGAAGAGTCCCACGACGGTGGCGAACGAAGTCTTTACGGAGATGCGCAAGATGCAGCGCCACCTGGAGGGAGGCGACGTGATGCTGCGCGTGAATCCCGAGGTGGTGAAGACTCTGAAGGCAAACAACGCCCGCTGGCTGAATGAGCTGGAAGAGCTGCTGGGCAAGACGATCATCGTGAAGAGCGATGCAACGTTGCACCCGGAGCAGTTCGACATTCACTAAAGGCGGATTTTCGATAGCAGGCAAGGGCCGGGACTTGTCCCGGCCTTCGTTGCTGTTTTAGACGCCGGATTATTAGCCGGATCGGTCTGCAGTCAGCTGTCCGAGTTGGCGACTTTCCGGCCAGTTGGATTACTTCCAGTTGGCCGACTAACCACCCGGAAACGTACAGGCGTTGCTCATATACAGCTGTCGAAATCTGAAGCCTGCCAAGGATTCGAGGAAAAGTGATGATCCCCCGGCGCGCATGGTGCTAGGATGACTTCGCGCCAGTTCCGGCTGGCCAATCGAAGCTGCACCAACCGCACGGTTACCTGCGGGCAAGATAGTTGTTGTAGCGAATATCTCGCCCGCACCTAAGCAAATGAAAGGAGCCTTCTATGGCATCCCTCTCCGCCCCTGCCGCTCTCGTCACATGGAAAATCGATCCGGCCCACACCGTCGCCGAATTCAAAGTCAAACACATGATGATCGCCAACGTAAAGGGCACCATCAAGGGCATTACCGGCGATCTTACGGAGCACACCACCGACGCATCCCTCTCCTCCATCGAGGCCACCCTCGACGTCTCCACCCTCAACACCGGCGAACCCCAGCGCGAC